>CAZLFO010000121.1:0-1519 GCA_964558835.1 uncultured Gammaproteobacteria bacterium | reverse complement strand
CGTTTCAAGTATCAGTGGACTATCAGTAGCAACTTCTTGCAAACGAGGATAGAGATCAACGTCTTTTCCTTTTAGTGTGATTTCAGATTTGCCACTGGTTAAAACTACTTGATGATGCTCAATTTCTTCAAAATCTAGAGTTAAGTCTGGGAGACTAGAAATAATATTAATAAAGAAATTAGCTTCTAAAAGTATCGCGCCTGGTGAGGTTATCAATAGACCAGCATTTTCATTTGTAATAGGAATTGTATTTTCAATAGAGATTTGACCATTGGAGCCTGTCAGGACAATAGCTTTATCCATAACAACAATTTTAATCGTTGATAAAATTGGGATAGCATTCTTACTAGCAATAGCACGTTTTGTGGCATTTAAAGCTTGTAAAAATAGTGATTTATTAATTGAAAATTTAATCATGAAAACTCCTTTATTAGTTAATATAAGTATAGTAGTAGTAGTAGGTCTTGTGGATAAAGTGGAAAAGCTGTAAAAAGCGCAGAAAGACAAGGCATAAGAATTGTTCACAAGCTGTGGAAAACTTTTATATTTCTAAGATAGTTATCCACAGAGACTATTTTATTTTATTTCGAATAGTATCAATTTCAATTCGCAGACTATCGTCTTGGGCAATCATATTTTTGATTTTATTATAGGCATGAAGGACAGTTGAGTGATCTCGTCCTCCAAATTCCTTACCTATCTTAGGCAAACTGTTATCAGTCATTTCTCGGGTTAAAAACATAGCCACCTGACGTGCTAAGACGATATTTTGTGTGCGTTTAGTAGCTTTAATCTCCTTGACAGTTACTCCATAAAATTTGCCAACTTGACTTTGGATTTCTTCAATAGGAATAACGGTCATTTTTGGGCCATCTTGCTTCCGAGCTCTGATGGCCTCAGCGGCGATATCAACGGTAATGGTGTTGACTTGCTTAAAATTAGCCACTAGACTAATATCTTTTAGAGCTCCCTCAAGTTCACGAACGTTTGAATTAAATTGTCCCGCTAAATAACTAATAGTATCTGCTGGAAAAATGTAAGGATAATCCTGAATCTTATCTTCTAAGATAGCAACCCGTGTTTCAAAATCAGGAGGGGTAATATCTTGGATAAGCCCCCACCCAAAGCGCGTTACTAAACGCTTTTCAAGATCATTAAGTTGATCAGGAGTACGGTCACTGGTTAAAACAATTTGCTTTCCAGCCTTGTAAAGGGCATCAAAAGTGTTGAAAAATTCCTCTTGAGTACCAGACATACTTTGTTTAGCTAAAAATTGAATATCATCGATAAGTAGAACATCCAGATTGCGGAATTCTTCCTTCAATGAATCCATATCTTTGAGCCTGATATGAGTGATAAATTGATTGATAAAGTTTTCAGTTGTAATGTACTTAACACGCGCAGATGGTGTATTTTCTAACACGGTATTACCAATGGCATTGAGAATATGAGTCTTACCGAGACCTGGTCCACCCCAGATAAAGAAAGGATTATAAATGCCACCTGGGTCATTAGCAAC
>CAZLFO010000120.1:0-1541 GCA_964558835.1 uncultured Gammaproteobacteria bacterium | reverse complement strand
AGTTAAGCGTATCGGTGGTTTGCGCCAGCGCTTAGTTGAGGGCCTTATTCACCAAGTGCCCGGGGTAGTTGTTAATACGGAATTATCACAAGCTAGTCCGGCTCATGCTCATGTTTCTATTATGAGGGTAGAGGGGGAGTCAATGCTTTTAGCTTTAGATTTGGTGGGTATTGCTGTTTCTACTGGTTCAGCTTGTGCTGCTGGTAACCTAGAAGCATCTAATACCTTGCTAGCTATGGGTATTACACCTGAGATATCGCATTATAGTTTAAGATTTTCTTTGGGTAGATGGACCACTGCAGCTGAAATTGATTATGTTCTTGAGCAATTACCACCTATTGTACAACGGTTGAGCCATTTATCTGCCAATTTAAAGATATGATCTTATGAAGTTATTTATATCTAAAATTATTAATTATTTTTATATAACAGGTCAGGCCTGGCAAGCAGCCTGGTTAGATATATGGTATGAATTGGTGGGGCGAATTCTAATTATTATTAATGGAATTTTATGGCTAAGTAGTTGGGCTATAGCTAGTATATTATATTTTTTAGGCGGTAATAAATTATTGATTCTCCACTACAATGTTTATTTCGGCATTGATTTAATAGGCAGTCCGGGCATGATTTATTGGTTGCCGCTAGGCTTAACTATGGCTATAATTTTAAATAGTTTTCTGCCGTTAGCTCATTATTCCGTTCCAAGACAATTACGTCTGGTAATTTTAATTGGTACTTTATTAGTATCGGTTTTAGTTAATGTAGTTTTAGGCAGTTTATTATTTATTAATTTTTATTAATTGTATGGCAGATTTTTATATTATTCGGTTGTTATTATTATCGGCGGGGGCTTTTATTTTTACCATAGTCTGGACGCCGCTACTAACTAATTTTTTATATCGTCATAAATTGGGTAAGACTATTCGCCATAATGGTTCTACTCCGATATTTTCTAAATTACATGCTGCTAAGAGCGGAACACCAACTATGGGTGGAGTGTTAATTTGGGGGACAACACTTATTTTTGCTCTGGGATTAGCTCTAATTCAGTGGTTATGGCCCAATTTTTGGTTAGGAAGGCTTAATTTTTTGAGCCGTAGTCAAACTTATTTACCTTTGGGTATTTTAGTTTTAGCTGCCTTGGTAGGTCTGTTTGATGATTGGCTAGATGTTCGGGGGCTGGGTATAAAAGGTGGCGGAGGATTAACGGTTAAGGCCAGGTTATTAATTTATACCGGAATTGCTCTAATAGGGGCTTTATGGTTTTATTTTAAATTAGGCTGGGATACTTTTCATGTTCCATTTTTGGGTAATTTTAATTTAGGGTGGTGGTATATTCCAGTTTTTATTATAGTCATAGTTAGTACTGCTTTTTCAGTGAATGAAACGGATGGTCTTGATGGTCTAGCTGGTGGCACTTTACTGGGGAGTTTTATGGTTTATGGTATATTGTCTTTTTTGACCGGACGTTATGACCTAGCGGCTTTTTGCGGGGTAATTAGTGGTGCTTTGTTAGCCTTTTTATGGTTTAATATTAATCC
>CAZLFO010000119.1:0-1580 GCA_964558835.1 uncultured Gammaproteobacteria bacterium | reverse complement strand
CAGCGCAAATTGAGCCATCAAGTGGCACTTTAGTTTATAATGAACTGGGGCGGACAGTCTTTGCTAATTGGTCAATGGTTGATCCTGGCAAAACGGCTCGCTTAAATTTTAGATATCGGTTACCATTTAATGTGTTGGAGGCTGGTAGCCAAACTGACTGGTTTTCTAAAATTAAAGCTCATTTAGGCTTAGGCCGTCTCGGAAAATATCAAGTCATTGTTGAAAATCAGGCTGGTCAGCTGCCGATAACCTGGAAAGTGACGTGGAGTTGGCCGGCTAAATGGAACTTACTATGGTCTTCAGTAGACAGTATCAAGGCTAATAGTTGGCAAGTTGATGATATAATAAGCAAGCAAGCCGTCGGCTTCTTATTTAAAGTAGATAACTAATTTTATTATGTCTAAAAACAATGTTAACAAAAAATCATCTACTGATTATTTTGAACAAATGTTTCAAGCTGGTCGGCCAGTAATAAAAGAAGTTAAACGCAAAATTCACAAGAGTGACCAAGAGTTAAAAGAACAAGAAGTTGAAGATAGCTTATCTGAGATTTATCGGGATGACTCGGGAAAAAATATTGATGTACAAAAAATTTCTGTCCGGCCACGTCGATGGTGGTTAAAGATACTTTTATTTCTAGTTTATAGCGCCATTATTGTTGTCGTGGGTTATTTTGGCTATCGTTATTATATTAGTTATCAGGCTAAAGATGATTTGTTTACAGTAACAATTGAAGCGGATAAAAACTTAACTGCTGGCCGTGAATTTACTTATATTATTGCTTACCACAATAATGGCCGGGTAGCTCTAGAAGATGTAGAGATTAAGATTGATTGGCCCAATAGTTTTATATTTAAAGAAGCCGACCCAGCCACTACTAGTTCTAATTTATGGCATATTGGTCATATACCAGCTGAGGACTCGGGGCAAATAGTAGTCAAGGGAATATTAATTAATAAGATTGGAGAAAATAACCAAGTTCATCTGACCGCCAATTTTCGCCCAGCTAATTTAAGTAGTACTTTTGTTGTCAACACTACTTATAATTCTATTCTTACTGATTCGGTGCTTGTTGCAGGGATGTCTGCCCCAGACACTTTAGCTATTGGTCGTGACAATGAAGTGATGATTAATTATCAGGGGCAGGAGGATAGTATCTTAGAGAATGTACAATTAATAATAAATGATATAGATTGGGCTGAAGTTAAATTGCTAGATGGTGATCAAGAAATTCAGCCCGAGGGTAATTTTCGATGGTTATTGCCAGCGCCGGGTAGTGAATTAAAAAATCTTAAATTACTTATTAAACCCAATAAGCAAGGAGGTAGCCTAGAGATATTAAGTCTGAGGTTGGAGACTAAGGTTGGCGAACAGACTTATTTAGTAGACAGCCGTGATTTTGATTGCCATTTAGTTAATAGTCGTCTTAATTTATTATTGAGGGTTAATGATAGCAGTGCCGATAGTGCAATTCTGGCTGGCAAACCTTTAAATTACCGCATTGACTATGTCAATCAGGGAGATACGACCTTAAAGGATGTGTAAATTATTGCTTCTTTGGAGGGGGCGTGGCTAGATTG
>CAZLFO010000118.1:0-1592 GCA_964558835.1 uncultured Gammaproteobacteria bacterium | reverse complement strand
CGCCACCAAGGCGTCTTAACTGGTCGTGGCGGTAAAAGCAAAGAAGAGATAATCGCCGATAGCACCATGCCAATCATGGCGATAGTCATTAATATTCTGGTAATATTGGGGAGGTTACTAGATAATACTGTCTGGTTGAAGCGATCACTGCCCAAAAATAAAGGTAGCCAACCAATACAACCAATAATTATAGCATTAGTAGCCCAAGAATGGAAACCATAAAGTTGAATAAAAATTTTATCCAAAAAAAATTTTTTCGGAATAGTGCGCCAATTTTTAATAGTATTAAATATCAAATAAGGTACATTTTCTACACCCCAACCCCAGCGACGTTGTTGTTTATATAAATTACGGATTGTCTGCCAAGCAGTTTCATCCATACAGACATCCATAGATACTGGATAATAAAGCGGCTCCACTTCATAATCACCCCGATAATAACAAAAACAATGCCAAAAAATTCTAGAATCTTCACTAACCATCTTAGTTGACCAAAAACCAATTTCTACTAAGGCCCGCCAAGGCATAGAATGAGAAGAATAGGTCGCTAATTTTTCTTGGCGAATCTGCTGCATCATTTGCCAAAAAGTATTGGAATAAGCAGCTACTCGCGCAAAAAATGGCGCCTGCCAAATATTATTATGATACATCGGTATTGGCTGATAGCTATGACGATAAGGTTTTTTAGTAGTCAAGAATTTATAGCTTAGGCAGTAAAAATAATTTTCATAAATAACTGTATCACTATCAAAAACGCTAGTAAGTATTAAATTATAATCTAAACCCAAGGGGTCAATAATTTCTTCTTTAGCCTTTTTAGCCGCCCAAGCTTGATTAGCCCCCTTACCCTTAAGCTCACCGACTAAATTATCAGGATGAACAATGACTCTAAACTTAAAAAATTTATTCTCATATTCTTGGCGCAGCCGTTCAGCTACAGCCTGAATAGCTGGCCCACCCCGCTCTTCAATGGCTAAAATAACTATCATTTTATCTCGAGGAAACGATGACTTAACTAAAGCTTCAATGCTGGGCTGGATAATATTATAACCTTCATTATAGCAAGGAAAAATAACCAGATGATATAAATCACTCCACTTAATCCCGGCACTTACTACCGGCTCACCTTCTAGGGGGATATAGACTAAATCTACTGGCGATAAAGCCAAACACTGAGCCCGCCAATCGACCCTTAAATTATGATTAATCTGTCGGTAAGCAGAAATTAAAATAATAGCTAAATAAACTACTAACAGCAGCCAATAAACATCAAAAGCAATAACAAACATGGCCACCCAGACTGGCTGAAAATAAGAAAAAATAATTAACACCAGTAAAGTAGCCCACGAGAGTAACCCAGGAAGAATCTCTAAAAAACGATAAAGCACACGGTCCCGGCCAGTTAGCTCAGTGGCCCGACCAATTTTTAAATAATCAATGGCCATTGTTGTCCTTGCCTTTTTTCTTAAAATCGGAGGTAATATCAGGCTTGCTAATTGATTTTAAGGATATACCATTAGTTAATTGGCTAGGCGAAGATTGCAATAAGCGCTGACGCTCACTACGTTCTGCCCGATAGCGCTTTAAACACT
>CAZLFO010000117.1:0-1617 GCA_964558835.1 uncultured Gammaproteobacteria bacterium | reverse complement strand
CTTAGAATTGACGAAATTGCCGTCATCTTCTACAATTTTACAAGCGTTGACTACCTTTTTTAATAGTTGGCTTAATTTTTTAGATTTATGCTAAGAACTTATACTTGTGGTCAATTACGGGCTACAGAAGTTGGCCAGATGGTTTATCTGGCTGGCTGGGTTCAATCAAGCCGGAACTTAGGCGGCTTAATGTTTATTGTTTTAAGAGACCATAGTGGTTTAATCCAGTTAGTGGTTGATTTAGCTAAAAATCCTAAAGTAGCGGCTATAGCCGAGCAACTGCACGATGAGTTTGTGGTGCGGGCCCATGGCCAAGTTAATTTACGGCCGGCTGAGATGGTTAATCCCGCTATGCCAACTGGTGAGCTAGAAGTGGCCGTAGATGAACTAGAAATTTTAAGTCGTTCCTTACCCTTACCTTTTAGTTTAGCTGAAGATAAGGTAGGACTTAGTAATGAAAATTTACGTTTAGAATATCGTTTTTTAGATTTGCGCCGTCCCAAGGTGCAAGAGATGCTGACTACTCGCGATTTATTTATCCGGCGAATGCGTCAATATTTTCAGGATTTAGGCTTTGTTGAGGTCCAGACGCCTATTTTATCTAATTCTTCTCCAGAAGGGGCGCGAGATTTTCTTATCCCTTCGCGTTTATTTCCTCGCCGTTGTTATGCTTTGCCTCAAGCGCCGCAGCAATTTAAGCAGCTTCTGATGATTGGCGGTTTAGATAAGTATTTTCAAATTGCTCCTTGTTTTCGCGATGAAGATGGCCGACAGGACCGTCATTATGGCGAATTTTACCAATTAGACATGGAAATGAGTTTTGTAGATAGTGAAGAAGATATTTGGCAAGTAATGGAGCCGCTGATGCTAGAGCTTACGGCTGAATTTAGTTCTAAGAAAATTGTTGGCCTTGAGAAAGGACGTTTTCCTCGGTTGACATGGCGTGAAGCCATGGAGACTTATGGTACGGATAAACCAGATTTACGCTATGATTTAACTATTAAACCTTTGGGTCAATTATTAGCTGCCAGTAATTTAAGTATTTTTAAGGAGGTGGTAGCTACCGGTGGCTATATTTATGGTTTAGTTGTGCCAGCCACAATGAAATTAAGCCGCCATCAGCTAGATGATCTTACTGCTCTAGCTAAAAATAAAGGAGTGAGCGGTTTAAGCTCGCTAGTTTATGGGGGAGATAATTGGCAGGGTAGTTTAGCCAATAAACTAGAGGGAGATATTTTACTAGCCTTGGTCAAGCATTTATCCTTAAAGTCAGGGGAGACAATATTAATAGCGGCTGGACCGGAGCTTAAGGCTTGTGAGGCGCTGGGAGCTATTCGGGAGCAGATAGCTATGTGGTTTGCTTTAAAAAATCCAGCGACAGCGGCTTGGTGTTGGGTTTATGATTTTCCTTTTTATGAGGCTAGTGATGAAACTCCAACAGGCTTTGATTTCTCTCATAATCCTTTTTCTATGCCCAAGGGTGGGCTGGCAGCCTTAAAGAATCAGTCACCATTAGAGATAGTGGCTTATCAGTTTGATTTAGTATTAAATGGGGTGGAAGTATCTAGCGGAGCTATTAGAAATCATCAGCCGGAAGTTATGTTTGAAGCTTTTCGT
>CAZLFO010000116.1:0-1679 GCA_964558835.1 uncultured Gammaproteobacteria bacterium | reverse complement strand
TCCTATTGTGGCAGCAGCTAATGGCTATGTAGTAGCGGCTCTAGATGCCGGCATGGGTTATAGTTATATTATGATTGGCCATGATAATGGTCTTGCTACTGTTTATGGCCATGTTTCTAAAATAGAAGTTAAAGAAGAGGACTATGTAACGGCTGGTCAGCTAATTGGCTATAGCGGGGGAACCCCAGGTACTCCTGGCGCTGGTAAAATGACTACTGGTCCTCATTTACATTTTGAAGTCCGCTTAAATGGTATCCCGGTGGATCCTTTAGCTTATTTACCATAATTACATGAAAAAGACTAATTACTACCGCCATTCCGGCTTTGGACCATTATCTGCCATTTTAATATTAAGCTTTCTTCTTCTGATAGCTACTGCTGGCTTTACCTACTGGTCTATTAACCAGGCTAAGGAACGGGACCAAATAAGACTTGCCAATTTTAGAAAAATTCAATCAGCTATTAACCAATATTATAATCAATATGGTGAATTTCCCGCCGGAGATAAAGATATTGGCAACTGGGACTTGGGCTACCAAAATGATGACGATCATCGCTTTATCTATCCTTTGGTGGAAAAGGGCTTTCTACCGGCTAATTTTCCGGCTGATCCAATTTCTAAATATGACCCCAGTCAAGGCATTGATTATACTTTTCGCTATCAAGTCTATGCTGATGATGGTCAATTTTGTCCGCGTGGCCAAGGTCAATTTTATGTCTTAGGCATCCGCGACCTAGAGTCATCAACCTGAGACCCCTCCGATCCTCATCAATTTGAGGGGAGTGGCTTTAGTTGTAAGAATCGTAATTGGCAAGATGAATTTGATTATGTAGTTGGAGCTTTTGCCCATCCGGCTAAAAATAAAACACCTGATAATAAATAACAAAAAAAGAAAAAAGAAATCAAAAAAAGAAATCAACTTGATTTCTTTTTTATCTTAGCCAAAAAACCTTACGGGGAGGATAATACATAACGTCGCACAATACATCTTATACGACATTCTCTCTAGGGGTAGGTTAAAAGAAGACCCATAAGATGAAGCTCTGGGGTAAATAGTAATAGCACCTTACATAACAGTAAAAATATACCAACTACTAAAACACAAAACACTAATACGGCTAGGAAAAAAACTAATTTAAAAATTGTTTCGTTATCCATACAAATAAAATAAAATAATATACTATTGATAGATTATCCTATCTCCATACCTTAAGTCAATAATTTTAGCCTCACTAAGTTGTGCGCTAAATTTACTCTGCCCCGCCCGCCATAAAGCTAGCTGGGATTCTAAATCATGCTGTAAATTTAATTTAACAATCTGACCCTTGGGTCCTATCACTCCTAAAGAATTAGGTTCATTATTATTAAAAATAAAATTATGGGGCTCACCATTAGGCCATTGCGAATTTTTAATAGCTAAAATCATTGTCCACAGTGCCGGATTAGCTGCTACTTTATTGTCATTGGCCAAATTATCTCCCTGATTCTGAATCACTGGCCAAGAGGAAGCATTAACAGCGCTGTCTTCTTTAATAATCCGGCCAAACCGATCTACTAAATAATATCTACTACCTTCTTGCCATATAGCCACAGGCGGCTCTTCGGTGACCACTAGGGTTAATTTATTAGGCCAATGGCGACGTACACGACAGCCTATCAGCTGGTAATCCTCTAAATT
>CAZLFO010000115.1:0-1689 GCA_964558835.1 uncultured Gammaproteobacteria bacterium | reverse complement strand
AGATAAAGTTTTATTCTGACCGACCGACCCAATTTTCTTATCGTTTGGTAGGTTCCCGTTTTGATTGGCGTCGCTGGCCAACATTAGCTCCTGACCAATCTGAGTCAACCTCTTTGATTATTAAATAGAGATAATCGCAGATAGTTGGCATACATACCCCTAATGTGCTATAATAATTTTATTCTTTTATTAATTAATTTTATTAACTAAGACTCTATGAACAACAAAAAAACTCTATGGATTATTGTTGGCCTGGCTGTTCTAGCTATCATTATTATTGTGATAGCCGTATCTACGGGCAGCCAGCAACCATCTAGTACCGCTACTAAGACTGGCGAGGACACTAATATCCAGGTAGCGCCAACCGATTTAGATAAAGAAACACCAATAGCAGCCCCAGAAGAAGTTCAGCAGGCTCAACCGATGATAGAAGGTGGCAGCAAGGTCATTGACAATGTGGTTGTTACTCCTACTGGTAAGCCGGTAAAAACTGACGTTACTCCTGGTTCACCTGAGGCTCCACAGCAGACTCCACCGATTAACCCTGAAGCTCTACCTAGCGGTACTGTTAAGTTAGAAGCTAGCGCTGAGGGCTTTAATCCGCCTCAATTTGAGGTTAAGGCTGGCCAGTTAATAACTTTATCACTTACTTCAGTAGATAATATTACTCATGTGCTTTTGTTTGACGACCCAATATTATCTGCAGTAGCTATTGGCATTGGACCAGGCGAGACTAGAGCGATTACTTTTAACGCTCCCACAGCTGGTGAATATGGTTTCCACTGTGATGTTCCAGGACATTCAGCTCGAGGTGAGGTCGGCAAGATGATTGTTAAGTAATAAAAAGTATAGTTATTTTTAAGTTTAAGCTTTTATGAACAACAAAAAAACTCTATGGATTATTGTTGGCCTAGCTGTTCTAGCTATCATTATTATTGTGATAGCCGTATCTACGGGTAGCCAACAACCATCTAGTACCGCTACTAAGACTGGCGAGGACACTAATATCCAGGTAGCGCCAACCGATTTAGATAAAGAAACACCAATAGCAGCCCCAGAAGAAGTTCAGCAGGCTCAACCCATAATAGAAGGTGGCAGCAAAGTTATTGACAATGTGGTCATTACTCCTGAGGGTAAGCCGGTCAAAACTGATGTTACCCCTGGCTCACTCGAGGCTCCAGTGCGAGTTGATATACCTAGTCAAGACGTATTACCGCCTGAAACTATTAAGCTAACAGTAAAAGTTGGTAGTTTTACGCCCTCTAGTTTTGAGGTTAGGGCTGGCCAGGTAGTAACTCTGTCTTTGGCTTCAGGAGATGGTTTAGTACATACTATGCTTTTTGATGATCCGTCTTTAAGGGCGCTGGGTATTAGTGCTAACTCTGATGTGGCCGAGGTGATTACTTTTAACGCTCCCACAGCTGGTGAATATGGTTTCCACTGTGATGTTCCAGGTCATGGCGAGTCAGGAGTAATGATTGTTAAGTAATTTTCTCACCAATACAGAAAAATAGATTAAAGCACAGTATTTAACTGTGCTTTAATCTTTATTAGCTATAGTATCCTGTGAAAAAGAAGGCCAGAAGAAAAAATAAAAAAAGATTATATTTAAGAACCTTGATGTTTGTGGTCATTGGTTTATTAGTTGTAGCATTATTGGGGGGTGGATATTTATTGTTGCGTCGCCAT
>CAZLFO010000114.1:0-1711 GCA_964558835.1 uncultured Gammaproteobacteria bacterium | reverse complement strand
AAGATAGTCATTAGTCAATTGGCGACTCGGGGGTCGGGCGGAGCCAGTGATGAGTTTGTAGAATTATATAATCCTAATGAGGAGAACGTGGATTTGACTGGTTGGCGGCTACAGAGTAAATCGGCTGATGGTTCAACATGGATTAACCGTTTAGGCAGTGATGGTTTGCCAGAGGGTAGTTATATTGCGGCTCATGATTATTTTTTATTAGCTAGTGCTGATTATGGCGGTCTGGCTATTCCCGACTACCAACACGGGAGCAATTGGGGATTAGCCGATAGCGGGGGTCATATACGGTTAGTGGATAGCCAGGACAATGTTTTAGATAAGGTAGGATATAATCAGGCTAGTGATCCGGAAGGTCAGCCAGCTTTAGCCGATTTAGCGGCTGGCCATAGTTTAGAACGTAAAGCTGGACCCAATTCTACGGCTTCTAGCTTGGGGCCGGGAGGCAATGAAGCTAACCTAGGACGAGGCTGGGATACAGATAATAATTTACAGGATTTTGTTGATCAGCCTGAGGTCAGCCCTCGTTCAGGTAAGCATCAAGTGGTTGATGAAGATTCATTAAGTGTTGGATTGGCGCACCTGTGGCATTTTGATGAATGTTTAGGGGAGACAATCCAGGACTGGATAGGTCAGGCCAATATTATAAATCAACCCTTTTTATGGCGCGTAGGCCATTTTGGTTGCGCTGCCTACCAGACTTGGGAACGGCCAGCAGTTAGTTTAAACTTGGGTCCAGCTATTGATCCGGCAGCCGTAACTCTGGCTTACTGGTGGCGCAATGCTTCTTATCCTAATGAGGGTCGGGCTCATGAGTATCTTGTTGGTACAGATGGCCAGATTGTCCTAGGACTTACTCCCTCGGCCATGGGGTCAATTCAATTTTGGCATTATGGCCAGTATTATATTATTTATGATGTTTTGCCCCAGGATGATAATTGGCATCTTTTAGTGGCGAGTCAAGAAAATAACCAACTTAAACTATATGTTGATGGACAATTAAAATGGACAATGGCCGCTGATTATAATCCACCGCGGATGATCACTAGACTGGACTTAGCTGATGAGAATTGGCCCATTGACCGTGATGAGTTAGCAATTTGGCAACGGGTTTTAAGTCCCGCCGAGGTACGTCGTCTTCAGCAATTATCTTTACCTTTAAGTCCGCGGTTTGCTCGTCCTGAGCAACTTGCGCCAGTGGCTGTTTATTATTGGTCTTTTGATGAGGGCGATGGCGAAATAGCTTATGATAACTTACAGCATGCAGCCTTATCTCCAATTGGCCGTTGGGTATATAGTCCTTTTAATTTAGGAGCACGGATTAGCCATCCTTATGACCCTCAGACTGAATTATCCTTGCCCCTGGATAATCAAGATGTTTCTTTATCTTTATGGTGGCGTAGTAGCTCATACCCTGATGAAAGCAGGGGTAGTGTTATGTTGCATGGCTCAAACGGTCAAATACTATTTGGGTTGGTAGTTGGTACTTGGGGCTTAGGCGTTTATTTTAATGGTGACAGATGGTACCCCGTAGATAGTCGCCTGGATGATGCCAAATGGCATCAGGCAGTGCTAGTTTATGATTCTTATGCTTATCATTTATCTTTATATTTAGATGGTCGTCTTTATTGGCAGGGCGAGGCGCTGTGGCTGACTAGCCCGCTGACTTCTATTTCAGCGGGTCAAGAGAATTGGCCATTTGAAC
>CAZLFO010000113.1:0-1712 GCA_964558835.1 uncultured Gammaproteobacteria bacterium | reverse complement strand
CATCCTCCACTCCATAGCCAGCTAAGGCTAATTGACGCCGCAACTCATCAGCTAATTGAAAATCATGAGTCTTCCGCGCTACCTGTCGCTTATTAAATAATGCCTGCACCTCTGGCGGTATATTGGCTAACATCTCTAAATAATGCTGGCTACCACCGCTAAGATCTAATCCCAAGACTTCGTCAAAATCTTTAATAGTAGCTAACTTATCTTCGCTAGATAATTGACTGTTTAAAACTTGAAACAATACTGCTAGGGCTCGCGGACTATTAAGATCATTATTAATAGCCTCTAAAAATTTCTCTTTAAATAAGGGTGACACTTGACCAATCTCATTACCCAAGGTAGCGATTTCACGAAATAATCCTCGCAGGGCTTGATCGGCTGCGGCTAAACTAGCCTGACTATATTCCATTGGCTTACGGTAATGCACCTCTAAACAGGCATACCGATAAGCTAACGGCAACCAGCCCTTATCTATTACCGCCGCCTTCAAAGTTAAAAAATTAGCTCCACTTTTAGCCATTTTCTTGCCACCAGCAATATTTAAAAAAGCATTATGCAACCAATAGTGGAAAAATGGCTGGCCAGTAGCCGCTTCTGCCTGAGCAATTTCATTAGTATGATGGACATTAATATGGTCTACTCCGCCGGAGTGTATATCTAAATGACCAGCTAACAATTTTAAGCTCATAGCAGCACATTCTAAGTGCCAACCAGGAAAACCTTTGCCCCAAGGTGAATCCCATTCCATTTGTCGTTTATGGTCCAAGGGGCTAAATTTCCAGACAGCAAAATCAGTGGGGTGACGTTTTTCTGGATTTTTCTCTATACGTGCTCCTTCTTTTAATTTCTCCAAGGGCAAATGACTTAATTTATTATAATGAGGCACTAAGCTGGTATCAAAATAAAGCCCATCACTGATACGATATAGATACCCCTTTTCTTCAAGAATTTGCGCCAACTCAATCTGCTCTTTTATGTATTCAGTTGCCCGGCAATATTTAGTCGGCGGTATGATATTTAAGGCCCGCAAATCCCCCTTAAAAATTTTAATATAAAAATCAGCAATCTCCCACGCACTTTTACCCTCTCGCTCAGCCCCCACCTCCATTTTGTCTTCTCCTGCATCAGCATCGTCAGTTAAATGCCCAACGTCGGTAATATTCATTATATGCTTTACTTCATAACCATTATACAATAAGGTTCGCTTAAGAAAATCAGCGAAAACATAGGCCCGCAAATTACCTAAATGGGCATAATTATAAACCGTGGGGCCACAAGTATAAAAACCAACAACTGGCGGTCGCTGCGGTTCAAAAACCTCCAGTCTCTGTGATAAAGTATTGTGAAGCCGTAGCTTGGGCATAATTATAATAGGGCCAGGAGGCCATAAACTACGACAATGGCTGCGAATTCAACAGCAAAAATTCTTAAAAAAGTGGTTCCTGGGCGATCTGGATCAATAAAGGGCATATTATTATATTAATTATTACTAATAAAGAATAAAAACTAGCCGCTCCTTGCTTTAGGGGTTACCCAAAATCCCATATACTTGCCAAGCATCAATCTCGTTTGGGCTTCTAGTCCAGGAATAGCTCCAAAAACTACAATAGTGACAGGTAAAAAAATCCATTGAGCTATCATGCCTAACCGACGCCACCAAGGCGTCTTAACTGGTCGTGGCGGTAAAAGCAAAGAAGAGATAATCG
>CAZLFO010000112.1:0-1864 GCA_964558835.1 uncultured Gammaproteobacteria bacterium | reverse complement strand
TTAATTTGACGGCTACGCTCTTGGTTAAGTTTTTTTAACTTCCTAGCCGACCAACCCTTTGCCAAAAACTGCCAAAAATGATTTTTTTTCTGAGAAACCTTAGAAGTACTAACTTCTAATAAATGTTGCTTTTTGGTGGGCTTAGAAAGAGGTGGTAGTTTAGTATTTTTAATATTGGAATCAATACCCTTAGCAGGTTTACTCGACACAACCTTAGAAGATGGTTTATCCACCACCCTGGGCTTAGATATAGCACTATCAGTTCTCGGTTCTACTTTAGGCTTCTGTTCGCTTTTGGCAGGGCGAGTATTAATTTCACGGCTAGTTTTATCTTTACGATTAACCCATACTGACGGCCACTTTAAAAAATTATTAACCTCTTTCATTGTCTCATAGCCCTCAGTAGAGGACCAATCTACCTTCTCTTGGGCGGTAAATGATTGATCGGGTTGTTTAACTTTTTTATTAGAAGACTTGCTACCTAGCATTTGTTTATAATTAACTAATACCACGCATAGCCAGCCCTACCGCTACTGCTAGACGTGGACCAAGTTCATCAAGCAATGGCTTAATATTTAAAGGATAAGAAATTAGTGTCCAGGGGCTACCAATGATAATATTGATATTTAACTCTTTAGTTAGATATTCGGGAAAATTATACAACAAAGAAGAACCACCGGTCATAACAATTTTCTCAACAGTTTTACCATTATTACTTCGAAATAAATTTAAAGAATATTTTATCTCGTTAGCGACTGAATCAACTAGATTTTTTAAAGCTTCTGGTAGTTCAGTCGACCTAATACCAGCCACTCCCAAGTCATACTTAAATTGTTCTGCCTGTTGTAGGTCAATATTAAGACTTTTACTAATTGCTTCAGTAACAGCCAATCCGCCCAAGTCTAAACTACGATTAAAAACCGGTATACCATGATCGATAATAACTAAATCACTATTAGTAGAGCCCACCTCCACTAACATAATCGTGCCTTTATCATTACCGATCAGCGAACGAATTAAAGCAATAATTTCACCCTCTAAAAAAACTAGATTAAGCTCAGCTTTTTTAAAAATTTCCACATATTTATTAACCAAAACTTTAGGCGCTCCAGTTAATAAAATTTTAGTAATTACTTTAGCCCCAGTTTTAATATCGGCAGAATTGCTAGCGCTATCGGTCGGCTGGCTAGATAAATTAGTAATTTTCTTCCAATCTAAAACCATTTCCTCCAATGGTAAAGGCATTACCTTTCTAGCCTCAGCGTTCACTGCTGCTGGTAAATTAGCCTCATTCACATCAACTAAGGTGATAATGGAAGAAAAAACCGAAAAATTAGGCAAACTAGCCACTACCCGCCGACTGGTCATTCCAGCATCTTGCCAAATTTTAGTGATCATTTTAGCTGTATCCTCAATCGGCGCCTTTAAGGGATTATCCCCACCCAAATTCTCGCTAAAACCATAGGTTGATAAAACTACGCGTTTATTGTCGCGTTTAAGTTCTACCATTTTAATACCCGAACTACCAATATCTACTCCAATACAAGCATTGTTTGTGTCCGAGCCACCAAATAAAGCCATAATAAATTATAAATAAAAACTTTGACGGTATTAAACCAATCTTCTATAATAATAGTTGTTAATTATTATAGCATAATCAACCAATTAGCCACAATAGCTATTTAATAAAATATATATGAAATTTTTTTCACGATACAAACGTCCAATCTTAATAATCCTCTTTATTATCTTTACTATTGTCATGGCTTATTTACTATATATAGTATTTTTTCGCCGCAGTGAAGAACTTAGTTTGCCCGAAGAAGAACAACCTGGTCAAGGAATAGTAACTGGTTTCCCCGAG
>CAZLFO010000111.1:0-1898 GCA_964558835.1 uncultured Gammaproteobacteria bacterium | reverse complement strand
TTTTTTACCTTGCTTTTTCAGGGCTTTTTTGGTATGCTGACAGCAGTTTTTCTTATCTTTATGAGTGAATTAGCACCAACTTACGACGCTAAAAAATATGAAGCGGCTATTTACCAACGCTGGATAGCGAGTGGTTTATTTAATCCAGATAATTTATCTTTACCGCCGACAGCGCCAAACTATACCATTGTTTTGCCGCCTCCTAATATTACTGATAAACTTCACTTAGGCCATGCCGCTATGTTAGCGATTGAGGACGTACTTGTGCGTTATCATCGGGCGAGAGGCTATCGGAGTTTATGGTTGCCTGGTACTGACCATGCGGCTATTGCTACGCAAAATGTGGTAGAAAAGATGCTGTATAAACAAGAAGGCAAGACTCGTTATGATTATGGCCGAACTGAATTTTTACGTCGGGTGTGGCAGTTTGCTTTGCCAATTCAAACTACTATTTTAGAGCAAATTAAAAAGATGGGCGCTTCTCTAGATTGGTCACGGCTGGCTTTTACTATGGATGAACCTCGTCAGAAGGCGGTACGGCATATGTTTGTAGAGATGTATAATGAAGGAGTAATTTACCAAGGAGAAAGAGTAGTAAATTGGTGTCCTCGTTGTCAAACTACTTTAGCCGATGATGAAGTAGATTATCGGGAGCAGGCGGCTAAACTCTATACTTTTAAATATTCTCCTGATTTCCCTATACCCATAGCTACTACTCGGCCAGAAACTAAATTAGGTGATACGGCCGTAGCTGTCCATCCGCAAGATGAACGTTATAAACAATACATTGGGCAAGTTTATTCTCTAGATTTCTGTGGCCAACCTCTTACCTTAAAAATTATTGCTGACCGCTCAGTGGATCGTAATTTTGGTACTGGGGCCGTGGGGGTGACGCCAGCCCATTCGCTTAGTGATTGGCAGTTAGCCGAGAAATATAATCTTCCCATGGTTAAGGTTATTGATAATGATGGTCTTTTAAAAGACAACCTAGGACCATTTAGTAACCTTTCAACTCTAGCTGCTCGGGAGTTAATTGTTGCTGAACTTAAAAAATTAGGTTTACTTATTAAGGAAGAAACAGTTATTAATAATTTATCTGTTTGCTACCGTTGCGGCACTCCCATTGAGCCATTGCCGTCTAAACAATGGTTTGTCAGCGTAGATAAGCCCTTAGCTCGTTTGAATGGTCATTCCTTAAAGACTGCGGCTTATGAAGTGGTAAAGAACGGTCAAATTAAGTTTACTCCTCAACGTTTTACTAAACGTTATCTAGAATGGATGGATAATCTCCATGATTGGTGTATTTCACGGCAGATTTGGTTTGGCCATCAGATCCCAGTGTGGTATCGGGGGGATGAAATATTAGTAAGTGAAACAGCCCCTACTGAAGCTGGCTGGACACAAGATCCTGACACTTTAGATACTTGGTTTTCTTCAGGAATGTGGACTTTTTCTACTTTGGGCTGGCCAGATAATTGGCAGGCAGGACAAAAATCAGGTGATTTAGCGCGTTTTCATCCTACTCAGGTGCTAGAGACTGGTTATGATATTCTGACTTTATGGGTGTCGCGGATGATTATGATGTCTCTGTTTGCGTTAGGTGAAGTACCTTTTTATGAGGTTTATCTTCATGGTTTAGTGTTAGATGAGCAGGGGCAAAAAATGAGTAAATCTAAAGGCAATGGTTTAGACCCAGTAGCCATGATTGAGCTTTATGGGGCTGATGCTGTACGGCTATCTTTGCTTATGGGAGTTACGCCGGGCAATGATTGCCGGCTAGGAACTAGTAAAATTGCCAGTTGCCGTAACTTAGTGAACAAACTATGGAATATTGGCCGTTATATTTTATCTATCATGCCTAATAAGGCAGTTTTTGTCCAGAATAATCTAGACTTATC
>CAZLFO010000110.1:0-1936 GCA_964558835.1 uncultured Gammaproteobacteria bacterium | reverse complement strand
ACCACGTCACCAGCAATAGCTAAGCTATTTTCAATACTTACTCCACCCAACAACAGCGTATTCATGGAGCGACAAAAACGAACTAATAAAATCTTCTGAAAAAGTTTGCCAAATACTGGTAAGTGTAAAGTCAGAGAATCCCAAGCATAACGGCCAGAAGGAGTGTGCAAAATAGCTCTAATGCCCATTATTATGCCAACTATTATTATTACTACTATCCACCAATAATGAGTTATAAAATTGGAAACACCAATTAATATTCTAGTGGATAATGGCAAGGTTGTCCCAGTTTCAGTTAAAATATCCATCATTTTAGGTAAAACAAAAACCATCATTACAATACCAATAATAACCATACCAACAATAACTACCGCCGGATAAATCATAGCTCCTTTAATTTTCGCTCCCATGTCATAATCTTTACTAATTTCATCAGCTAAATAATCCAAAACATCATCTAATTTGCCAGATCGCTCACCAGATTTAACTACACTAACAAAAAAATTAGAAAATATCTTAGGACGCTTAGATAAACTATCTGATAGTGAAGCTCCGCCCTCAACCTCATCAGCAATTTCTCCAATGACTTTCTTAAATTTTGTATTTTCTGTTTGATTAACTAAAATGCGTAAAGATTGAACCATGGGTACCCCGGCGCTAATCATAATAGAAAATTGCCGGGCAAAAATAACAATATCTTTAGCCGATATTCGTTTAAAAAAAGATAGATTAATCCCCTTTTTTATATTAGCAACTTCTAAACTAACTAGAGTTAAGCCATTATCTTTTAACAATGAATCAGCTTCCTGACTATTGTCAGCCTCCACTAAGCCAGTTGTTTTAGCGCCTTGATTATCTAGCGCCTCATAACGAAAAATCATAAATTAATCAGATTGAATAACTCTCATAACTTCTTCTACTGTTGTTAACCCCTGCAAAGCCTTAATTATACCATCTTGTTCCATGGTAATAAAAGGTTGGGTAGCTTTTACTTTCTCTTCGCTAAAACTTTCATTTTGTAAAATCATGTCCCGTACCTTATCATTAATCTCTAAAACTTCAGCAATGACTGTGCGAGAATGATAGCCAGTCTGATCACAATAAGCACAACCCGCGCCCTTATGAAAAACCATTGACTGAGAATTATAATTAGGTAGCCTTTCCTTTATTACATTCTCAGGAACTTTAGCTAATAATTCTTGTATATGATTCAAAATATCGCTGCTAATTTTTTCTTCCACTAAACAATGAGTGCAACTAAGACGTACCAACCGTTGAGCTACTACCAATACTAAACTGGAATTAAGCAAAAATGGCTCAACTTTCATATCAATAAGACGAGGGATTGCTCCAATAGCATCATTGGTATGTAGCGTAGACAATACTAAATGACCAGTCAACGAAGCATGAACTGCCAACTCAGCTGTCTCATTATCACGAATTTCACCAACCATCATAATGTCTGGATCTTGACGCAAAAGTGACCGTAAGCCGGTAGCAAAAGTAAAATTAACTTCTGGCCGCACCTGTGATTGATTGACACCTTCCAAAAAATATTCTACCGGATCCTCTAATGTAGCTATATTAACCCTATCCTGGTTGAGAATATTTAATAAAGAATACAGGGTGGTAGTTTTACCTGAACCAGTTGGCCCAGTAATTAATATTAGTCCGCTGGTTCGCTCAATAGTTTTTTTAATTATGCGGTATTGATCACTGGCAAAACCTAACGATTCCAGGGTAGGCGCTCCACGACTAACATCTAAAATTCTCATAACTACCTTCTCGTGTCCCATAAGGGGCATAACGGATACACGAAAATCAATATCTCGGCCGTCAATATTTAAACTAATACGCCCATCTTGCGGAATACGTGTTTCGTCTAGCTTTAATTTAGACATAACTTTTACCCGAGAAACCAATGAATCATGAATAT
>CAZLFO010000109.1:0-1991 GCA_964558835.1 uncultured Gammaproteobacteria bacterium | reverse complement strand
CAAATGACTAAGGTATGATGAGATAACTGACAAACTGGGCCTTCGGGCTGACAAGTCTCACAAAAAAATCCACCCTGGCTCTCACTCCAGAAGGCTGTGGCCAGGGGCTGACCACAATGAATACAGGTATGTCCAACTGGCGCATAGCCTAGCTCATAAGCTAAACGCCAGGACATAATTTGGCTACCCAAGGTTAACTGCGACCACGGATAATGATAGCTACTCCACTGAGTTAAAAGAGCCATTAAATCCAGCCAGGAACGTGGCAGCGGTTGACCAGATGGCCACCACTCTGTCAGGCGACTTACTAGTTCAGTAGCTATCACTATTAAAACCAAATCATTTTTAAGTCCAAGAAATGACTGCCGGCTAACAGCCGCGCTTAACAGCGGTTGCTGACTCCAAACAATAAGACCATCAACTACAGTTAAAGGCTCCAGGTGACCGCTTAATTTAGATTGAGGCTTAAACAGGCCCTTAGCCATTAAGACTAAACGGCCGCGCTGCGGGCTTAGGACAGTAATTCTTCCCCGATAATCTTTCTCCTGAGTCCGTTTAACAATAAACAAACGCTCAGTGGTCGTGCGCCGCATAATTATCTAAAAAGGTTTGTAAAATTAACATCGCCGCAATAGCATCCTCTGGAGCTGCTGCTTTGGGCCGGTGATGAATTAACTGGTTAGCTGCCTGACTACTTAAACGCTCATCGACCAAATGAACTGGATAGCCGCTACTTTGAGCTTGCTCTACTAACTTCTGCCACCCCTCCTGACAATTTTCCCTATTACCGCTTAGATGATAGGGTGCGCCAATTACTATTTGACTAACTCCTTCTTTGTTAATAACAGCTTCTATGGCCGGCCAATCTTGTACCACCCCATAGGGCAAAGCCATTTTAGTCTCACTGTCCCCTAAGGCTAGACCAATTTTTCGTTGCCCCCAGTCAATACCTAAAAAAATTATTGGCTCATCCATACCTATATAGTTAATATCTGGTGGCCTGTAGCAGTCACGGCGATGGTATGTTCAAAATGAGCGCTTAAACTTCCATCAATCGTCTCAAAAGATAAATGATCACGGCCTATTTTAATTTCCGGACTGCCAGTACTAACCATAGGCTCAATAGCAATAACCATGCCAGGCTGTAAAATAATATCTTGTTCACCATAATCATTACAAACATAATGAGGGATGGAAGGATCTTCATGAACCGCCAGACCAACTCCATGGCCCACCAAATCATGAACTACGGCAAAACCATGTTTTTCTACCAATCCCTCAATAACTTGAGCAATCTGAAGCAAACTACAACCGGGTGCTACTTCATTAATGGCTAAAGCTAAAGATTCTCTAGTAACATTAATTAAATGATTAGCTAACCGGCTAACTTTCCCCACTGGTACAGTGACCGCCATGTCAGTAAAATAACCGCCATGCGGCGAACTAGGATTAACCGTCCAATCAGGTAAATGGCCCGGTTGTTTTAAGGGATATTCCATCCCGACATCTAAACCAATAATATCGCCTGAATGTAAAACTCGGCCTGGAATAGCCGGACCATGCACAATTTGCTCATTAACAGAAGCGCATAAGCCCGTCGGAAAAGGTGCTTCCCGCCGGCTGGAACGAAAACCCTTAAACGATGGGGCCCCACCAGCAGCATCTACTAATGATAAAAACAAAGCCTCTAAATCCGCCGTAGTCACCCCCGGCTTCACTGCTGCCACTAATTGCTGCATAATCCCAGCTAAAATATGCCCCCCTTCTTTTATTAAAGCAATCTGCTCTGGGGTTTTATACCGAATCATAAGCTAAGTTTATTGGGGAGATAAACCGCTCCACTGAGCCAGGGCCGCTATAACATCCCGATGGACGGCCGCAATATCTTGTTCCCCATTAATAGTTATTAACTCGCCTCGCTTTTGCCATAAAGCTTTAAGTGGCTCCATTGTCTCATAATAAATTTTTAGCCGTTCAGCAATGACCTTTGG
>CAZLFO010000108.1:0-2004 GCA_964558835.1 uncultured Gammaproteobacteria bacterium | reverse complement strand
GTACGCCGTACAGGATTCGAACCTGTGACCATCTGCTTAAAAGGCAGTTGCTCTACCACCTGAGCTAACGGCGCAAAAAGGATAAACCAAATCTAGCAAAAAAAAATAAAAAAGACAAGGGGGGTGCTATTCTCGGTAAGACTTGAGATCACGACGTAAACGTCTAAGACTTACTAAAAATTGGCTAGAATCTTTAATTAATTTAACCTTAGTTGTCCTAGCCCCGTAACGATTATCGGCCCAATCTACCGGCACCTCCTTAATCCGCCAACCTAAACGTTCCGCCCAGGCAATCAGCGCGGTGTCTAAAAAATAATCTGACTCTCGCAGGAAAGGACGAACAGCTCGCCATAATTCATGAGACACAAATTTACAGCCACATTGATGATCTTTGACAGTAGTACCTAAAATCTGTCGAGCCAATTTATTATATACTGCCGAGACAATACCCCGATAGAAAGCCCGCTCGCATGAAGATTCGGGCAAAAAACGAGAAGCAATCACCAGATCAGCGGATTTATTAACTATAACCTCGAAAAGTTTTTCTAAGCTTTCAAAAGAAATAGACAAGTCAGCGTCAACAAAGCCCCACCACTCCGCAGAACTGGTATCAGCATAATTTAACAAAGCTCGACTCTTACCCGGCAAGAGATAAACTCGAGATTCTACCAAATTAGGATATTCTTTAGATAAATGTTCGGCTATTTTAGCTGATTGATCGGTAGAACCATTGACTAAAATAATAATACGGCAATCCAGACCATAATCTTTAGCCGTAATAAAGTCTACAAGACGTTTAACATTATCTGCCAAAATGGCTGCTTCGTTATATACCGGCAGACACAAATCTAAACTAGGCCGATTATTGACGGACATAAATCATGGTGGTAGTATCGGAATGAACCAAGCGCCAGGCTGGTGACCTTAGCATAACCCGCCGCACCACATCAGATAAAGTATAATAATCTTCTTCGGCGAGTCCCCGCCCTAAAAACAAAGTTTCAGCCCAATCATAATGAACAGGCTGAGGCTGAGGAATAACCATTACATCTAAACCATAGTCATCTAGCGCTTTTTTAACTTCTGTTTCTTGAAAAAAACGCCCATAATGCTCAATTAGGCTCCGATCACGCCACATATATTGGGGCAGGCGGCCATCAATAAAAACAGGCTTCTCGGGCCAAAGCCAATAAAAATAACCACCCCAGCTGTATTCAACGATTGTGGGCCAACTAGCATAAGGCGACTGTTGCAGATAACTAATAGCGGCACAAGGATAATCATGACAATAATCTTTTTCTGGGTGCACTGACCAATGAATATCCATAATTAATAGTGAAGAAGCTAAAACAATAATTACCGGCACAAACCATTTTAAATAATTAGGCCATGTATCTGGCTGAAACGAATTATCGTGCCATGAATGGTAGAAAAATCCAGCCATCCACGGTAAAGAAATAACTGCAAAAAGCGGAAAATGACGCAATGAACGCCAAGCCGCTATCCATAAAATAAGAGATAAAATAAGGGTCCACCAATCTTGCTGTTTTAGCCAGAGAGCCATTTCACGATCATGTTTCTCGTGGCCACAACAATGGAAAATTAATAAGGCTAAAGCTAACCCAAAAATAATAGAATAAACCATGCGCCAACTACATAAAGCTTCGGTCATTGGTAGCCATTCAACAATACACCATAGATAGGCCCTACTGGTACCATAATCTCCCAGAAACTGGTAAAGCCCTAAACCATAGGGGGTTAAACAAGTAGCTATCCAGGATAAAACCAAGGTTAAACCTGAACGAATAATAATACCTTTGGGTAAAATATTAATTGCTTGGTTAGACTTATGGGGTAACCAATAAAGGATAAGCCTATAGAAAAACCAAACAGTAAAGATGGCTAAACCAATTAAAAATCCTCCGTGTAGCGAGGCCCATAGCCAGAAAAATAAAGGCACAACAATAATTTTCCAGGTTGGCCACTTACGTTGACGGACCGACT
>CAZLFO010000107.1:0-2025 GCA_964558835.1 uncultured Gammaproteobacteria bacterium | reverse complement strand
ATAAACAGATTCCGGCTGAGCGTCCAATTAAAGATTAATTTTTTATGTTTCAATCATTAGCACGTCATCTTTTAAAAAAATTATCTCGGGCAGTAGTAGAGAAATATCAGCCAAAGATTATTGGCATTACTGGCAGTGTGGGCAAGACAACTACTAAAGAGGCAATGTTATTAGTTTTAAGCAAAAAATATAGAGTAAGAGGTAATATAAAAAATTATAATAATGAAATTGGTTTACCACTTACTATTTTAGGTAGTATATCCCCTGGCCGTTCGCCTTTAGGGTGGGTTAAAGTTATTATTAGGGCTTTAGGATTATTAATTTTTAGAGATAAAAACTATCCTGAATTTTTGGTTTTAGAGATGGGGGTAGACCATCCTCGGGATATGGATTATTTATTAAGTGTTGCCCAGCCCATAATAGGGGTAGTAACAGTGATTGGTCAGGCTCATTTAGAATTTTTTGGCACCCCAGATAGTATTGCTGAAGAAAAAAGTAAATTAGTGGCCAGTTTACCCTCCTCGGGTATTGCTATTTTAAATGCTGATGACCGCCGAGTAGCGGCTATGGCTTCTAAATGTAAGGGTAAGGTTATAACCTATGGGCTTGGCCCTGAGGCTCAAGTTAGAGCAACAGAGGTAAGTTTTAATTATCGCCAGGCTAATAAGCTATCCCCTGAAGCTTTAGTGGGAATAAATTGCGAATTGCATTATCAGGAAAGTGTGGTTCCCTTGTCTTTACCCTTGGTTATGACTGAAGCTGCGCTTTATTCGGTTTTAGCCGCGGCAGCTGTGGGACTTAGTCAAGATTTAGGACTTATAGAGATTGCTGATATCCTTAAAGATTTTCAGCCGCTGCGGGGACGTTTTAATTTATTGCCTGGGGTAGATGGCAGTGTGGTAATTGATGATTCATATAATGCTTCTCCCACTTCTATGATCGCGGCTTTAGAAATTCTAGCTAATTTGCCAGTAGATAATTTGACTAGGCGGATAGCAGTTCTGGGAGATATGTTAGAGCTAGGTTTAGACAGCCCAGCAGAGCATCGTCGGGTGGGGCAAGTTATTGCCGGTTTGCCTATTGGTCATTTAATATTAGTAGGACCACTAGCTAAATTAATTGGTGAGGAGGCCCAGAGTTTAGGATGGTCAGGCGAGCTAGAATATTTTAATAACTCTAGTGAAGCAGCCCTTAAAATTAAAGAGATAATTTCTACACCAGCCGCCATCTTAGTCAAGGGTTCACAGGGGGCTCGGATGGAAAGGTTAGTCAAAGAGCTCTTAGCCAATCCTCAAGAGGCTAGCAAGTATTTGGTGCGTCAAGATGGCCGTTGGTTAGCTAACTTTTAATTTTCTGCTATAATATATTTATATTTTATGAATATACTTTGGCTTATTAGTAAAGAAATATTAGTTTGGCCGTTGTGGTGGTATTCCTATGGCTGGTCTTTCTGGCTGAAATATTGGGGTCAGTGGTTAAAAAAACAAGGACATAGCTTAGCTTTGTTAGTGTGGATAAAAAATATTTTTGTGCCAATGTATGGTCAGCGAGATATTTGGAGCTTCATTATTAGTTTTTTTGTACGGTTAGTTCAAATAATTTTTAGATTGGCTATTTGGCTTATTTGTGCTGCTGTTACTTTAATAGCCATTATAATCTGGCCACTAGCGCCATTTATCATTTTTTACTATCTATATATATTATATTATGGCGGACGAGAATAAAATAAATGGTTGGTTTGTTTGTGAAAATTGTCATGGTTTAGGTGTAGAAAATAATCGGCCGTGTCGGAACTGTAAAGGAGAGGGTGTGGGGTGGTTTGCTGTTAATTGTTGGCTTTTTGTTGATTGGCCTACTAGGTGGCAGCAGTTGAAAGAAAAATTAATTAGTCAAAAGATATTAAATATTTTAGATGCATTAATTTATCTAGCGGCTATAAGCGGAGTAATAGTTATTGTTTGGTATATAGGTCAAGCTACGGGCTGGTTTGTGGATTGGTCGGCGGTCGGGACTGTAGAGTGGTGG
>CAZLFO010000106.1:0-2035 GCA_964558835.1 uncultured Gammaproteobacteria bacterium | reverse complement strand
TCCAGGCTCCATGGATTAAACTTACCTCTAACTCATGACGCGCTAGATACCAATTGTGTAAATCTACAATTTCCAATTCACCGCGAGCACTGGGCTGCAACGTTTTAGCTACATCAATAACTCGATGGTCATAAATATATAAACCAGTAATGGCTAAATTGCTTTTGGGTTTAAGCGGCTTTTCTTCAATAGACAGAGCTTCTGACTTATTATTTATCTCTACCACCCCAAAACGCTCTGGATCTTTGACCTTCTTAGCAAAAATCTTAGCTCCTTTTTTAAAACCGTTAATAGCTTCAGTAAAATCATCTTCAAAAATGTTATCGCCCAAAATTAAAGTAACATTGTCTTCATCAATAAAATTCTCACCAATAATAAAAGCCTCTGCTAGGCCCCGCGGCTTATCTTGAATTTCATAGGTTAATTTCACACCAAACTGACGGCCACTGCCCAACAAATTAAGATAATCGCCAGCTCTTTCAGGAGCAACAATAATTAAAATTTCTTTAATACCCGCTTTAATTAAAGTATTAAGCGGATAATAAATCATTGGCCGATTATAAATCGGTAATAATTGTTTAGATGTTACTTTAGTACAAGGCCGTAGACGTGTGGCGCTACCGCCAGATAAAATAATTCCCCGCATATTACTTATTATTATCTAATAAATTTTGTAAATATTCAACCAGCGCCTCATAATAAGGTCGCAAGGCCGGTAATTTAGTCATTAATAATACGGAATACTGAGGTCGAGCTGCTGGCCGAGGTAAATCACCGCTGCTAATGGGTTTTATCGGCAAAGTTAAATGAGCTAATTCACCCAACTTCCGTAAAGCCCCATACCAAGTGACAGGCTCACTATTAACTATATGATAAATGCCGCTGTCAGCTGAAGAAGCTAATAATTGCCAGGTGGCCTGAGCTAAATCTGGAGTATAAGTGAAACAACTGACTTCAGCATCTACTCCTTTAAGTTCCGATGAAGTAGCAGCTAATTGTAACATAATATCAAAAAAACTGGGTTTAGCCTCAGGACTAAGACCACGTGGTCCAAATAATTTAGAAGTCCGAATAAGATAATAACTTAAGCCTTGTTCTCCTTCAGCAATAAGAGAAATCTCGCCAGCCCGTTTACTTCTACCATATTCATTGATAGGCCGGGGTTCGTCATCTTCCCTATAACCCTCGGGCCTATCACCAGCAAACACATAGTCACTAGAATAATGAACTAAAGTTAAATGCCGTTCTCGGCACCAGTCAGCCAAGTGAGCCACTAACTGATGATTTAAAATATCAGCCATTGTTTTACCTGGTTCGCTTTCGGCGGCGTCAACAGCGTTATAGGCTACTGTGTTAATTACAACCTCAATATTAGAAAGTGAATTTAACTTAGCTTGGGCAAGTGACCAATTGCTTAAATCAACATCATCACGATCCCAACTGATGATATCGTAGCCCCCAGATCGACCGCTTTGTGTTAGCTGAGTGCCTAGATTACCTTGTCCGCCCAAAATTAGCGCCCTCATATTTTAATTTTCAAAGGGCGCCACCAAGCTTCATGTTCCTTATACCATCTTACTGTAGCCTCAAGGCCAGAAATAAAATCAACCTGAGGCTCCCAGCCTAACTCTTCTTTAGCTTTATGAAAATCTATGCTATAACGCCAATCATGCCCTGGCCGGTCAGTCACAAATTCAATATAAGATTCATCTTTACCCAGCAATCTAATAATTTCTTTAGCTAATTCCAAATTACTACTTTCATGGTCCCCACCTAAACAATAGGTTTCCCCAACACGGCCATGTAATAAAATAGCCTCTAGGCCAGCATTATGATCATCAACATAAATCCAATCGCGAATATTACTACCTTGACCATAAAGGGGCACTTTCCGATCTTCAATTAAATTAGTAATAAATAAAGGAATAATTTTTTCTGGATATTGATAAGGCCCATAATTATTAGAACAATTAGAAATAGTAATCGGCAAATTATAGGTACGATAGTAAGCCCTAACTAAATGGTCAGCCGCAGC
>CAZLFO010000105.1:0-2069 GCA_964558835.1 uncultured Gammaproteobacteria bacterium | reverse complement strand
TTACCTCATTTCCATTAGTTAATAATGAATAACCATTATTTCTTAAAGTGGCCGATGAGGTAGCTACATTTGGCGACCAACCGTTTACACCACTATCAAAATTATCATTAATAATTAACCGCCAATTGGCTGCTCCTGTACCGCTATAAAGTCGGCAACCGCGTTGGCTAGCAGTACACCTTTGGCTCTCTGTGGGTTCTCCCTTATAAACACAGGCTTGATTATTGTCATCCCACACCCCTCCACCCTTACAAATAACACAAGCCGCCTGATTAGCTAACCAATGCCCGCTACTACTAGCTGATGTACAATCAGCCTCACTAGTAATCCGTTCATCAATATTATAATCAGACAACCGATAAGAATGACAATTATCACTGCAACTAATAGTTTTAGAGTAGGGCACATAAAATACTTCCCCTGCCTGATTACGCACCTCACGACAATCAGCATCATAATCTAAAGAATCGGATTCTAAAGAAGAAGTACTACAACTATTTTTTATATCAGTTAGTTGGGGGGCGCCGGCAGCAGTAGCTTGCCAAGAATAAGAATAAAGTTGAAGACCAGTGGAAACCGTATTCTCCCACATATAAAAAGCGCCACAATTAGCCTCTGGATCAGTGGGTTTAACACATTGTCTTAAATAACTAAAATATTCTCTGTTTTCACCGCCGGCTGACAAGGTATCTAAATTAGTAAATCCTGAACAACCAACACTACTAGCGGCACAACTTTTAGCTGCCTTAGGAACCAACTGCTCTTCACGACCATCTTCAAATTGAGTTGGCTGTTGCCAAAAAGACGCAAATCCAACACAAGCAGCCGGACAATAATTTGGTAAATTAATTTTAGCAGGAATATTATCGCCAGTAGCTTGATTAGTAAACATTTGACAATCAACTTCCGCAGGTAAACAAAGGCGAGCATAATTATTACATTCCCAAGGAGCATCATCTTTTTTAATTAAAACATTACCCTGCTGTTGGTAGCATGCCGATTTTAAATAACTAGGCAATAATTTCTCATAAAAATAATTGGCTTGACGATATTGATTAAAATTACGACTGCCCTCAGTAGATATCTCAAACATGATATTATCCACATAAAAAGTACTACTAGATTCACTATAAATAGCTATGGCATTAGCATTAAAATGTTCATCATTATTAAGAGTTACCGAAACTTTTTCCCAAGAACCAGCCTGGCTGCTAGTACTTCGTTGCCAATAATCAGTATCTAATCCACCATAACCACTCCCGATAGCCAAAGTGACCGGACCAGTACTGGTATCACTATACACATAAGCGCTTAAAGTATAACTAACGCCAGTCCGCATCATAAAATTCTTAGGAAAACTACTTTTATCAGGATGACTCCAATCATAAGACAGTAATCCCCCGCTCTCATTAGAATTATTGACTATTTTTAATGATTTTCTTCCATCATATATATAGCTAGAATCATTAACAATTTCTCCCTGAACAGTTGAAGTACTAAAATGCCAATTATCTAACTGCCCATTAGCTGAAACTGCGCCAGCCTGGCTAAACTCAAAATCACTATTAAATAATAAATTTACTCCACTATTGTTGGTCAATCGAATAAGCTGCGTACATCCATCTTCTGTCTCGGAACAAGACCCTACTCTACCATTTAAATAATATTTATTTTGCTCACTACTGGTGGAACATCTATAAGAAGAACTAGCCCAATTATAATCACTACAATAAGCGGCGCAACCGCTGTTATCGGCATTACAATTAGCATATTCTAAAGTATTACTTAGCAAGGCAATATCCTGACCTTGCTTATCAGTAAATATTTGACAACTATTAAAATAAGGCTCACAGGTATCTGAAGAAAATTTCCAAACACGACGATCCTCCAGACAATAACCATACACATCGCAACGGTCATTATTACCTTCCTTAATACAGCTCTGCTCATCAGCGCAATAATCGCCAGCCCGTAGAACATTAACAGTACTTAAAATAGTAGCAATTGAGCTAGTTGCTGGCTGATCTTCACCCATTACATCTATATAGGATAACTGATTCCCAAAACCA
>CAZLFO010000104.1:0-2082 GCA_964558835.1 uncultured Gammaproteobacteria bacterium | reverse complement strand
GGCCGAGCGTCTTAAACTAGCCTTAAAAGAGCTGCATTAATTTATGTGGCAGTCTATAGATTCTCAGGAGGCCGATCATTTTGTAAAACATTTTGGCTGGTCTGAATTTTTGCAAAGTTCAGCTTGGTTAGATATTCAGAGTCAATTTTATACTGTTGATACCCTAGGTTATTATTGGCGAGAACAATTAGTGGCAGTGGTTCGACTTATTCGGCGACCATTGGGGAGAAAATTCTGCTATTACTCTTCGCCACGCGGCCCTATTGTTAAGCCAATTTCTGAAGATCCGTGGCCTCAGCTGATTAATGATTTAAGGTCGTGGCTTAAAAAAGGGCGACCTTTATTTTGGCGGATAGAACCAGGTAGCTATTGGATAAATTATGATTTTTCTTCTTTGGGTTTCTACCGCGGACCAGATACTCAGCCCAGTGAAACGCGAATTTTAAATCTTGATTGTCCTGCCGAGGAATTACTATCTAAGATGCACCCCAAGACGCGTTATAATATCCGTTTAGCTAGTAAGCGCGGTGTAACAGTGCGGCAAGGTGGCCGAGATGATTTTGCTAGCTTATGGTCGCTTTTACTTATTACTAGTAAGCGTGATAATTTTCATTTACACCGCCGCGAATATTATTTAGCGCTTATTAATTCTCCAGCTATTAAATTCCTTATAGCTGAATATCATGGGCAGGTTTTAGCGGCCGGTATTTTTGCCTATTGGGGGGATATGGCTATTTATCTTCATGGAGCGTCAGGAGATAAGCATCGTGAGCTTATGGCTCCCTATGCATTGCAGTGGCAGGCTATTAAATTAGCTTATGATTTAGGCGCTCGGCGTTATGATTTATTTGGTATCAGTTCCCAAAAATGGCCGGGCGTAACTCGTTTTAAGCAAGGGTTTGGCGGGGATATAATTCATTATCCAGGGACCTTTGATTGGCCGTTTTTTAAGGGCAGTTATAATATCTATACTATCCTTCGGCATTGGAGACGAAGAAAACATTAATAATTTTATGAATAAATTTTTTACTCAAATTAAGAAAACTATCTATAATAGTTATCTACGGCACCTAGTACCAGCCTATCATTTTTTGGTTAATTGGTTAGCTGATGTTTACTATGGTCATCCGAGTCGGCAGCTAATAGTTATTGGGGTTACTGGAACCACCGGTAAAACCACTAGTGTTTTACTCATGGCTGAGGTATTGCGGGCCGCTGGTTATACGGTGGGCTATACTTCTACGGCCATGTTTAGTGATGGCCAGCGCGATTGGCTTAATGACAAAAAAATGACTATGGTGGGACGATTTTTTACCCAAAAAATGCTATGGCAGATGGTCCATAATGGTTGTCATTATGCCATTATTGAAACCACCTCGCAGGGGATATTACAATATCGCCATCGTTTTATTAATTATGATCTAGCCATTTTTACCGGCCTTTATCCTGAGCATATTGAGGCTCATGGTTCTTTTGATAACTATCGTCGGGCTAAGGGCCGCTTATTTGCTCACTTGCGCCGTTGTGGTTATAAATATGTGGGAAGTGACAAACATGTTGCCAAAATTGACCATGGCTTTAAAAAAGTAGGATTAGATAAAGTGCCTAAAACCGTTATTGCCAATCTAGATGATGATTATGTTCATTATTTTTTAAGTTTTGGCGCAGATAAGGCTTGGGGCTATACTACAAATTATAAAGAAAAAAAAGATTTAGAATGGCCTGATTATCTTACTATTTTAGAGTATGACCAGATTAAGTCAGATATCCATGGCACTAATTTTATATGTGAGGGGCAGGAAATTTATCTGCCGCTACTCGGAGCCTTTAACGCCAGTAATGCGATGGTGGCTATTGGAGTGGCTTTAAGCCAGGGCATAGATTGGCTTATTATTAAAACTGGCTTAAGTGCTGTTAAGGTTCTGGCTGGCCGGTTAGAGATTATTGATGAAGGTCAACCATTTAGTGTGATTGTTGATTATGCTTTTGAGCCGATAGCTTTATCTAAAATATATGAGACTCTAGAGCTAGTGCCTCATAAAAAAATTATTCATGTTTTAGGTTCAGCTGGCGGGGGGCGTG
>CAZLFO010000103.1:0-2100 GCA_964558835.1 uncultured Gammaproteobacteria bacterium | reverse complement strand
GGCGAGTAGATGGTCGGGCGTTAGATGAAATTCGTCCTATGTCGGCTGATGTTAGTATTTTACCACGCAATCATGGGGTAGGCCTTTTTTCTAGAGGCGAAACTCAAGTAATGTCCATTGTTACCTTGGGATCACCTAGTGATGAACAATCTTTAGAAGGCCTAGAAGGGGTATCTACTAAGAGATATATCCATCATTATAATTTTGCGCCCTATTGTACTGGCGAGGCTAAACCCATCAAAGTAGCTGGACGTCGAGAGATTGGGCATGGAGCTTTGGCTGAGAAAGCTCTCATACCAGTTTTACCGAGTAAAGAAAATTTTCCTTATACCATTAGAGTAGTTAGTGAGACTTTGGGTTCTAATGGCTCGTCTTCTATGGGTTCAACTTGTGCCTCCTCTTTGTCTTTGATGGATGCGGGGGTACCCATTAAACGGCCAGTAGCTGGTATAGCTATGGGGCTAGCCTCTAATCCAGACATGAGCCAATGGAAGGTTATTACTGACTTACAAGACCTAGAAGATGGTGCAGGAGGTATGGATTTTAAGATTACTGGTACTTCAGAGGGTATTACTGCAATTCAATTAGATACCAAAACTGACGGACTAAATGAAGAGATTATTCGTACGGCTATTAATCAAGGGCACAAGGCTCGTTTGCAGGTGTTAGAGGTCATGAAACAGGCCATTGCTGAGCCAAGAGCCGAATTATCTCCTTATGCTCCAAAAATTGTTACTTTTTTTATTGACCCCGATAAAATTCGTGACGTTATTGGGGCTGGCGGGAAGATTATTAATGAAATTATTGTTGCCTGTGATGTTACCATTGATATTGAACAAACTGGTCAAGTTATGATTTGTGGTAATAATGGAGAAAAACTTGAACAGGCAGTTCAATGGATTAAGAATATTGCTCATAAATTTACTGTTGGTGAAGAATTTGTTGGTGAAGTTGTCCGTTTATTAGATTTTGGAGCCTTTATTGAATTACTGCCTAATCATGATGGCATGGTACATGCTAGTGAGTTAGCGCCATTTTATGTTAGTAAACCTTCTGATATGCTTAAGATTGGCGATAAAGTTAGTGTAAGGATAAAGGATATTGACGAACAAGGACGGATTAATTTAACTATGAAAGATTTACCAGCCAATGAAGCCATTTGGGAGCGGTATAAGGCCAAGGGGCTGTCAACAGATCGTCCGATGGATTCTTCAAGACGACGGTCACCCGGGCCACGGCGTGGGGATAACTTTAGACGTAGGAGTTTTCGTTAATAGTTAATACTGCTTGATTTTATTAGAGAAAACGATAAATTAATTCTTTTTTAGGGCATTATCTTTTGAAGGTTAAATAAAAATGCTATGATAATGATGGTCAAACTATTTGCCTTTTAACCGCCCTTTTTAGTTCTTAATAGAGCTAACATGTCTATCTATCCCATACCGGCAAAGTTGCCGGATGCGGCTAATTGGCTAAAGTTTGACCTAGCTAAATTTAGCAATAGTGAACTATTAGCCTTTGTTATTAGCCAAAATCAAGAAATTAAAACTTCTATTGCTTTAGCCCAAAAGGTACTTAAAAAAATTCCAGCGCCTTGTTTAGTGAGAGCCAGCTTTGAAGAATTAGTGAGAGCCGGTTTAAATAGCGAGCAGGCTAACAATGTTTTAGCAGCCGTAGAAATAACTAGACGTTTTTGTCGCCAGCGGCTAGAAAATATTTATTATAGTGATGAAGTTATTTATCAGGAATTTAAGTATTTACGCTCCTGCACTCAAGAACGGTTGGTGGTTGGTTATTTAGATCGTCGTTGTCATGAGTTAAGACGTAAGTCCTTTCTGTTTTCTCGGATGCGTCAGCCCGATTTTAGTCCTGATGAGATCTTTAACCCAATTTTACAATTGCCAGCCCAGCAGTTAATTACTGCCAGTAATCATTTATCTGGTAGTGCCGAACCTAATGAAGTGGACTTAATTTTATTTAATAAATTATTAAAAATTTGTGAAGCTTTTGGTTTAGAGATGTTAGATAATATTATTTTTAGCCGCCGGAGTTTTTATAGTTTTCGGAAGGCTGGCCGTTTAAAGATATCAACTAGTTGAT
>CAZLFO010000102.1:0-2107 GCA_964558835.1 uncultured Gammaproteobacteria bacterium | reverse complement strand
ATTTAGGGGTTACTACACCAGTCACCAGTCCCACCTTTGTTATCTGTGAACATTATCCCTGTAAGCACCCAACAATTAAAGAATTAATTCATATAGACACCTATAGATTAAATTCATCTAACGACTTAATTAATTTAGGCTTCAGTGATTTCGCCGGTCAACCTGGCTATTTAACAATTATTGAATGGCCAGAGAAAATAGCCACCCTGCTGCCAGCCAATACCTGGTATATTCATTTAGACCATCAACCTCCCGGCCGGCTTATTACTTGGCAAAATCCTACGGCTCATAAATAAAAATTTAGCTTGCTAAAATAAACTAAATGGACTATACTTTAATTATCTTCTATAAGATATTTTTCCTTATTTTATGCGGGCCGAAACCATTAAAAAAATTAAAACAGATTTACTTCATCTAAGAAAAGAGACCGAGAAAGCACTAAAAGCTTTTGCTACTAAAAACTCTGACCATGCCAATGATTTTGCCAGCGCTTTTCCTAACTATGGTGAAGAAAGCGACGAAAATGCTCAAGAAGTTGAACAATATTCTACCAACTTAGCCACTGAGCAAGTTCTAGAAAAAAATTTGCGTGATATTGATACTGCCCTTAAAAAAATTGAACAAGGTACCTATGGTATTTGTAAATATTGTCACAAAGAAATTGATGAAAAACGTCTACTGGCTAGACCTTTTTCTAGCTCCTGTATTAAATGCAAAAAACAACTACAAAAAAATCAATAAATAAAACTCGTCATCTAAATAAAACAGCCTTGTTTGGGGCTGTTTTATTGTTAATTTTAGACCGGGCTCTCAAGATGACAGCTATAGTTTTTTGGCAGCAGAAACCTATTAAATTAATCGGCGGCTGGTTTCTAGGTTATAACCTGAATAAATATCTAGCCTTCTCTTTACCATGGACTGGGCCGGCCCTATCTACTATCCTAAGTATTATTGTTATTGGTTTAATAATTGAAACAATGATCGCCCTGCAACAACACCGCCCTAATGTTTGGGGCTGGTTGTTATTGCTTATTGGTTCAACTAGCAATCTCTATGACCGCTTAGTCTATGGCGGAGTCATTGATTATCTAGCTACCTGGTGGACTTTCTTAAATCTAGCAGATATCTTTATTGTTGGCGGTTTAATGATAATAATCTTCAAACGACGACCAAATTAACGCCACCCCTCTTGCTTTAAACCTTTCTCGGCAGCGTCAACCTGAGCTTCTTGTTTAGACATACCATGCCCAACGCTAACTAAACGGTTATCCACATAAAGACCAACTTCAAAAAGTTTCTCGTGGTCTGGCCCACTAGAAGCTAACAATTCATAATGCGGCGTAGAACCATAAACTTCCTGAGCTCGCTCCTGAAAATATGATTTAGGGTCTAAATAGAGCTTATTTTGTATAATATAATCTAATTTAGATAACACCAACTTGTTAATTATCCGCTGAGCCACTGCCCATCCTTGATCCAAATAAATGGCCCCAAGCAAAGCCTCCATAGCATCAGCCAAAATATACTGATGCCCCTTAGAGTCTTTTTCTTTAGCTTCACCTCGTGACAAAAATAAATATTTATCCAGTTGAATCTCTTGGGCAATGTGCGCTAATGTTTTAGCATTAACTAACGCCGCCCGCCAATCTGTTAATTCCCCTTCAGGCTTATCTGGATAATGTAAAAACAGATACTTAGTTACGGCCAATTCCAACACCGCATCACCTAAAAACTCCAGCCGCTCATTATGGCCTGTTGGCCAATTACTATGTTCATTAAGATAAGAGCGATGAACTAATGCTTGAGTTAACAGGCTGTCATCTTTAAACTTGATGCCTAGTTTATTAGCTAATTCTTGCTGTTGCGCCATATATTATTTATTTATCTTCAGCTTGATCAGTTCCTTTATCCTTATCTAAGGGAGAAGTTTTATCTATGGATTTAATAGGTATTTCCTTATAAACTGCTCCTAAAACTCCATTCACAAAACGCCCTGAGGCATCACCGCCAAAAGTTTTAGCTACTTCAATAGCTTCATTAATTGCCACTTTGGCTGGTATATTAGAATCAAAAGCTAATTCATAAATCCCAATTCGTAAAATATTAC
>CAZLFO010000101.1:0-2139 GCA_964558835.1 uncultured Gammaproteobacteria bacterium | reverse complement strand
TTCAGCAAATGATCTAGATAATTGCTTAAAATCATCTTGACTCCAGTCTCTGTTATTTTCAGCCTCCTCGTCAAAGGTATAAACCATGGAATCTTTTTTTTGTTGAATCATATCATTAAACTCCTCCTCCGGAGTCTTTCCAACCTCTTCCACTTTATTAGTAATTTTATTAATTAAAGTTTTAAAAGGATTTTTATCTGGTGATAAAAATAAAGCTATTGATAAAATTAATAAAATGATAGCCAAAGCTATTAATAGATAACCAACTTTTCTTTTGTTTGAATTAATCATATTTTTATAGTTATTTTAATATATTCTTAAATGCTCTCTTCTTCGCCAATGCTTCGAGCAAATTCTTTTTTAGCTTCTTCAATTTCTAATAATTGTCGAGGATCTGAAGTTATCAATTGATCTTCGCTATAAGAAGCCACTACTTTAATGGCTACGTGTTTATTACCAGCAAAAAATATACCCTCTCCAATACCACATTCTAACAATAAATACTTTTCACCCTCTGTTAACATAAACGTTTTTTGTACTAAATCAATTGAGGCCGGAGACTGCTTCAACAATATTTGCAAAGAAGAATTGGTCACGATAGCTTGTCCATATGGAGATGTTAAAAAATCATTAACATCCTGAGTAATGGTAGTTACACCTAAATAATATTTACGACAACGCTTTACTAAAGCAAAAATGAATTTAGCACTATCTTCGTTTTGCATCATCCACCAAGCCTCATCAATAACTAAAACTCTTTTTTTGGTTTCACTGCGAACCACATTCCAAATATAATTAACAATGGTATAGATAGCAATTGGTCGAAGCTCATCCTCTAAATCTCTAACCGAAAAACAAACTAACTGATTATTCATTTCCACGTTGGTAAAATTATTCAATAGACCAGAAAAAGTTCCTTCGGTATATTTTTTCAGACGTAAGGATAGTTCATTACCACCTTCCATTCCTTCTAAGACTTGTTGTAGGTCTGATAATGTAGGAGGTTCAATTTGAGATAAATCGGAATCTGGAGTAATATCCTTTTTGGCATAAGATTCTAATAAAGCTCTATCAACAATAGAATCTTCATCGTGATTTAATTCTCCAATCATTAAACGAACTAAGCCTTTTAGAGTAATAACAGCACTTCTGATTATATCCTTAGGCTTAGCTTCTCCACCAATAGAACGAGGTAAATCAAAAGGATTTATTTTGCTCTCACTAGATAAGGAGATATTAACATAAGTGCCCCCAACAGCCTCAGCTAAATATTTATATTCATACTCAGGATCAATGATAATTACATCAGTACCCATCATCAAAGAGCGTAAAACCTCTAATTTGATGCAATAACTTTTTCCAGCACCGGAAGTAGCAAAAACAACTGAATTGGCATTTTGTAAACTAAAGCGATCAAATAGTATTAGACTATTATTATGTCGATTAATTCCATAAAGAATACCTTTGTCGCTAGTTAATTCACTAGAAATAAAAGGAAAGGAAGAGGCTATTGGAGAAGAATTCATATTAAAGGTAATATAAAGTTCATCATTACCAAGCGGTAGGGTAGAATTAAAGCCTTGCTCAGTTTGGTAAAATCCTCTTTTACAATATACTAAACGAGAACCAAAAATATCCTCAACTTGATCGGATAAACGATCCAATTGTTCAACGCTATCGGCATAGATAGTTATATATAAAGCAAATTGAAAAAATTTTTCAGTTCCTTGAGTTAAGGCATCTCTTAAATATTCAATATCTCGCAAGGCCGTTTCTCGAATTGGATCACGGGGAGCTCCTTTTTCTGAATCGGCCACTATTTGAGCCTCTAAATTACCAACCCTATTCTTTAATTGCTTTAAAATGATAGCACTCTTTACAGGATAGAAAAACATAGAAACATCAAAGTATTCATTCAAATTTATAATCGGAGCAAACCAGCCAACACTAATATATCTAGGATAACTAATAACAAATATTGTCCGTAAAAATTTTTGGCCCAAGCTAAGATTAGTGGGATTAACTTTAAAACTAGCCGGAGAGATTAAATCTCGAACCGATAAAATACCTCGACGAAAAGCTTGCTCTTCTTCTATCAATTCCTTGGTGATTTCAACATCCTCATCTTTAATTCCAGCC
>CAZLFO010000100.1:0-2286 GCA_964558835.1 uncultured Gammaproteobacteria bacterium | reverse complement strand
AAAAACAGGGCGGTATTGCTGCCTTTATTGATGCCGAGCATGCTCTAGATCCAGAATATGCTAAAAAAATTGGGGTGAATATAGACGAAATGTTAATCAGCCAGCCAGATACTGGTGAACAGGCTTTAGAGATTTTAGAAACCCTGGTTCGCTCTAACGCTGTTGATGTAGTGGTTGTTGATAGTGTTGCTGCCTTAGTGCCTAAAAAGGAAATTGAGGGAGATATGGGTGATCTTCAAATGGGTTCGCAAGCCCGGCTTATGAGTCAAGCTTTGCGCAAACTGACGGGAGTTATTTCTAAATCCAAGACTATTGTTATTTTTATTAATCAGCTCAGGATGAAAATTGGTGTTATGTTTGGCAACCCTGAGACCACCACTGGTGGTACGGCTTTAAAGTTTTATGCCTCAGTGCGGATTGATATCCGGAAGATTACTCAGATTAAGCAGGGTGATAAAATGATTGGCAATCGGGTTAGATGTAAGATTGTAAAAAATAAAGTAGCCGCTCCTTTTAAGAGTTGTGAATTTGATATCATGTACAATGAAGGTATCTCTGTTGCCGGAGACTTGTTAGATACTGGCGTTCAGAGAGGGACGATTACTAAGGTAGGTAATTCATATAGTTTTGGCGAGACTAAATTAGGGGTAGGCCGAGAAAATGCCAAGGCTTTTTTAAAGGAGCATCCGGAATTAATGAGTCAGATTAGGGAGCAGATTTTAGCCGATATAGCGGCTAAGGGAGAATAATAAAAAAATAAAATAAAAAACAAAAAGATAAAAAGACCCATAACAGTGGGTCTTTTTATCTAGGTTTGAAAATAAAAACTTATCAAGCAGACAGCAAATTCTCTGGATTAATTTATTCTTTCAACATATTCTTCAGTGTCGGTGTTTACTCTAACAATATCCCCTTCATTAATAAACAGGGGGGCATTAATTTTGGCGCCAGTCTCTAGCTCAATTTGTTTCATGACATTGCCAGCAGTATTACCTTTTACTCCTGGCGGGGCCTGAGTAACCTTATATTCTGCTTTAATTGGCAGTTCTACTGTTACTGGCCGACCCTGGAAATAGAGAACATTAACTTCTAAACCATCCTTGAGAAATTTTTCTTTACCTCCCAGCTCTTCTAGATTAACAGCGAATTGTTCATAATTCTCGCTATCCATAAAATTGGCAAATTGATTATCCATATACATAAAAGTAGCTTTTCTGGTTTCAACATTAGCCTCTTCGGCGCGGTCATTGCCTTGCCAGGTTTTTTCTAAAACTGCCCCAGTGATTAAGTTGCGTAACTTGGTTTTCAGCACTGCCCCACCTCGGCCCATTTTATGATGATCGGCGCGGATAATAGAAAAAGGTTCACCATTAACAATTATAACTTTGCCTGGTTTAATTTCATTGAGTGTTAGCATAAAATTTTATTGGCGAGTAAACATTAAGAGCCCCATAATTCTTGCCCGCTTAATAGCTAAGGCTAATTGACGTTGATGTTTATCACAAGTACCAGTACGACGTTTAGGTAAAATTTTACCTAAAGAGTTAGTATAACGGCGTAGTAGAAAGGTGTCTTTGTAGTCAATGTCTTTAATATTATTTTGGCAAAAATAACAGGATTTTCCTGGAGTGTGGTGATTCATATAATTTTTTAATTATTAAAAAGGGATATCCTCAATTTTAATTTCCTCCTCGGGGTTATCGGGAATTGATTCGGTGGGTAGTTCGTTAGCTTCTCCTTCTTGGGCAGGAGAAGTAAATGGTCCGCTGGATCCGCCAGCTCGATCTAGCATAATGAGATTATCGGTAATAATTTCCGTCCGATAATGTTTAGTGTTGTCTTGAGCTATCCAGTCGCGGGTTTGTAGCCGTCCCTCCACATATACTTTAGAGCCTTTGTGGAGATATTGGCGGCAGATATCGGCTAATCTTCGCCAAGCTACCACATTATGAAATTCAGCTTTTTCTTGACGTTGGCCAGTTTGGTCTGTCCACACTAAATTGGTGACCACGGTAAATGAGGCCACTGGCTGTCCGCTAGGGGTAGTGCGAATTTCAGGGTCGCGGGTAAGGTTGCCAATAATCATTACTTTGTTTAAGTCCATAGGCGTATGTTAAATAATTAAAGATTAGATTTATGCCGCTATTGTTTCCTCTGTATTCTGAGCTTTATCTGAACTTGGCTCAGCTGGTGCTTCAGGCTTATCTTTTTGGTTAACATTGACTTCTCCATCTTTTATTTTAGCTTCTCGTTTAGCAATTTCTTCTTTAGCGGCTAAAATTTCTT
>CAZLFO010000099.1:0-2312 GCA_964558835.1 uncultured Gammaproteobacteria bacterium | reverse complement strand
TTTAATATGGATTGGTCTTCAGTTAAAAAAATTTATTTTATTGGTATTAAGGGCGTAGGTATGACGATGTTGGCTCAATTTTTGCATCGTCGCGGCTATGAAGTGGTGGGTAGCGATATAGCCGATACCTTTATGACTGATTCGGTTTTAATGACTAATGGTATTCGTATTTTGTCCGGGTTTAGTCCTAATGAAGATTTATATTCTGCTGATTTAGTAATTTATTCTACGGCATATAATTTAGACAATCCAGAAGTGGCCTGGGCTTTAAGTAATCGGCCAACTATAACTTATGCCGAAGCCCTAGGAGATATTTTTAATCAATATTATGGGATTGCTGTTGCCGGTTCTCACGGTAAGACCACTGTCTCTGCTTGGTTAGGTTTTATTTTATGGCAGGGTGGTTTGTCTCCTAATGTTCTAGTGGGATCTAATGTTCCGCAATTACAGGGCTCTGCTGTAGTGGGCAAATCTAGTTTGATGGTGGTTGAGGCCGATGAATATCAAAATAAATTACGTTATTTACAACCTAAGATGGTGCTGTTAAATAATATTGACTATGATCATGTAGATTTTTATCCAACTATTTCAGATTATGAGCAAGCATTTATTGATTTTATCGAGAAAATTCCGGTTGACGGTTATTTAATTGCTAACTATGATGATCCAGCGGTACGTCGTTTAGCTCCAGTTCATTGTCGAGGTCAAATAGTAAGCTACGCCCTAAATTATGAGGCCGATTATGTAGCTTATGGACTGCAGCTCATTAATGGACGGCAGTATTTTAAGGTTAAATTGAGGGTTGACCTTGAAGAGCCAGATTCCATGCATGAAAAAATAAGTAAATTAGCCGTAGAGAATCATGGAGATTTAGGAGATTTTAGTACAGCTCTTTTAGGTCAACACAATATTAGCAATAGTTTAGCTGTTTTAGCCGCTAGTGTAGAGTTAGGGGTACCGCTTTATAAAATTAGAGATGGGATAGCTAAATTTTTAGGAGTAAGCCGTCGATTAGAGATGCTAGGCAATTTTCATGGGGCTGTCATCATTGATGATTACGCTCATCATCCTACAGAAATTAAGGCTAGTCTTCAGGCTCTGCGAGGACGTTATCCAGATGCTAAAATAAGAGTTTTTTTTCATCCGCACACTTTTAGTCGGACGGCTGCTTTTTTAGATGATTTTGCGCTTAGTTTTATGGCGGCTGACGAGGTAGGTATTTTACAGATTTATAGTTCAGCCAGAGAAAAACAGGGGACCATTTCTGGTCAAAACCTAGCTGAGAGAATTTTTTTACGACGACAGGCGGCTGGTTTCAAGAATGAGGTGCCATATTTTTCAACTATGGAACAGCTTACTAAATTTTTAAGAAAGTCTGCTGACGAAGGTCAGATTATAGTTTTAATGGGGGCAGGAGATATTTTTAGGGTGGGTCAAGCCATCCTGTCGCCACAATAATAATATGAAATTACCTATTCAGCAAAATATTCCTTTAGCGCCGTATACAACTTATAAAATTGGCGGGTCAGCTCAATTTTTTATACGTCTTTCTTCTCTTGAGGAATTATCTCAGGCGGTGGACTGGGCTAAAGAGAGGGGGCTACCTCTAAGGATCTTGGGGGGTGGTAGTAACTTGCTTATTAGCGATAATGGGGTTAATGGTTTAGTTATCGCCTTAACAGCTCAGACGCCAGTTTTTACAGAAGCTAGAGTTAAGGTTGGTGCTGGTTATGGCCTTAGTAAATTAGTTAGTGATGGTGTGATGCGAGGTTTGCAAGGACTAGAATGGGCAGCTGGTATTCCTGGTCAAGTTGGTGGCGCAGTGCGGGGTAATGCTGGTGCTTTTGGAGGATGGATAGCTGATAATATTCATATAGTTGAGGTTTATAATACTCAAACTAATAAACTGGAAATTTTTAATAAGGCAGATTGCCACTTTGGTTATCGTGATAGTCTTTTTAAAAGACGATCAGAATTATTAATTTGGTCGGCTAGCTTTAATTTAACTTCGGCGGACCGCACGTCTTTAGAAAGTATAGCCGAAGATCACCGCCGTTACCGACGAGAGCACCATCCTATTCTTCCTAGTGCTGGCTGTGTCTTTAAAAATGTGCCAGTTGATCAAGTAGTAGAACGGGCGCCAGAATTATGGTCGGCCGCTCAACTTGCTCGAGCAGTAAATGGCCAGGAGATAGCAGCTGGGTTTATTATTGCCCAAGCGGGTCTGGCTGGCTATGCAGTAGGACCAATACAGGTAAGTACCCAGCACTCTAATTTTTTAGTTAATCAAGGAGGAGCTACAGCCCAGGAAG
>CAZLFO010000098.1:0-2324 GCA_964558835.1 uncultured Gammaproteobacteria bacterium | reverse complement strand
TATCTACCACTTCATCATAATTGGCTAAGTCATAAACGTCAATACCAAAATATTGTAGATAACGTTGTCGGTCATTGTTAACCCGTTCATAATTACTATTAAGTACTGCTTCCACCGTGTCCAAATTATGGCCCTCATTGCGGTTATCGGCTTGCTGCAATTCCTGGAAAATACGTTCAGCGCCCACCTGAGGATCAACAGCAAGAAAAATTTTATAAGACTTAGGAATAAAATGCCAAGAAGTCCGACCGTCAATAACAAAATTGTCTTCCTCCTTCCCCAGTTTAGTTTGGTATTCATCTACCTCTAAATCAGTAGAAATATCGGTCATCGCTAATTGATTATACTCTTCTAAGGTCATGCCTCGCCGCTTGGCGGCCTCACGGCGCAACTGACCCATGCTATAATATGGCCACCCTAACTCAGCGGCAATACTTTTAGCAATAGTAGATTTACCCGAACCAGGCCAACCGGCAAAAGAAATAATCATAGATTTATTTTAAGGTCTTAAAAAATGAAGTCATTGATCGTGGTAGACGCAGAGTAAAAGTTTGTCGTACCCTGGCTAAATCCATAAAAGATAGTTGGCTAGCCACCAAAAAAACTCGATTTATTCCTAGCTCCTTATTTTTTATTTTAGTTTTATTAGTACCATACCAGTCATCTCCCACCAGCGGATGACCAATGGCCGCTAAATGAGCTCTAATTTGATGTGTCCGCCCAGTTTTAATAGTAATTTTAAGTAAAGAATAATTAGTCCACTGGCGAATTACTTCATATTCTGTAAGAGCTGACTTGCCAACTTGATTCAATGGCCGAGCGGCCATTTTACGACCACTAGTGGAACGACTAAGCTTAAAATTAATAACTCCACTAGTACGCGATGGAACGCCATAAACTAAACCAGTATAAACCTTCCTGATGGTATGGTACTTAAATTGCCGTTTCAGAGAATCAAACATCGGTTCAGTTCGAGGAACCACCATTAGACCGCTGACATCCTTATCTAGGCGGTGTACTAATCCTGGGCGGGCAGGATTATCTCCCAAACCTAAAATTTCTGGATATTTCTTAGCCAATTTGCCAACTACCGTCGGCTGCCGAGGCGGCCAAAAATTGTCATGAGTAAGCAGGCCAGCCGGTTTATTAATAACTAAATAATCTGGCTCAACTGTTATAATTTTAAGCGGCAAGGTGACACCCGAGATTTTTGGACGGCCCTGAGACTTACAAGTTCGAGAGAGGTTAGACCAAGTAATAATATCACCTGCCTTCACCAGTAAATGAGGCTTGACTGACCGACCATTAACCTGGACTAAACCACTATCTACCAGCTCGTGCCAGGCTGAACGGGAATATTTAGGGATATTGACGGATAAAAATTTATCTAATCGGTTATTCTCATCCTTTATTTGATTGACTACTAATTGCCTCATATCTAAGAAATATAATGAACAAAATCATTAAGCTGCCGGTCAATTAGACCAAATTCATTTATCCACTCCTTACTACGCCAGGCTAATCGGCCAGACAGCAGTTTATCTTGCTGCAGTTGGATGACTGCCTGAGCGAGCATTTCAGGCTCAGCCCGCTCCACTACCAGGGCAGTTTCTCCCGGCAAGAGAAAATCGGCAGTTAATGGACTTTTAGGAACAATTATTGGTAATCCAACTAGCATGGCTTGAAGCAAACGTTGCCAAGCCTGAGACTTTCCGGTCTCTAGTTCTATAATCCCATTTAAACTAGATAACCATTTATCTAGCGGCTCCTGGCGGCCGACAAACCAGGCCAAATTAGCTAAATCAAGCTCTCGCGCTAATCTTTGAAGTTCTTTACGTTTAGGGCCATCACCAATAATTACTAATTGGACACTGGGGATAACCGATAACACAATTTTCAGAGAGCGTAATAAAATCTCAGTAGGATGAGCAATAGTTAAATCAACTACCGCACCAATAACAAAATAGGCTTTATCTGATTGCTCTTGCTTATTAAGAGCTAAATTAGAAAATAAATTTGTTTGGCTAAGGTGCCGTTCAGGGTCAAGAGCGGGTAAAAGGAGATGACAATTATTAAGCGACTGTCCCTGAAGATGAAGATGATCTACTAAATGACGACCGAAAGTAATAATTTTTACCTTGGCCGCCTGACGATGGTAATATTGCGAAAGCCAATTAGGTAAAGATAATGTAGCGTCTTCTGGAAGCTCTAGCCACACCACTGGTAAGCCTAGACGACGCGCCGGTCCGGTGAGCAACAGCTTATCTAGCCAGGAAAGACAAATAAGCCCATCAAGCGAATACTGATTAACAAATTTAGCTAGA
>CAZLFO010000097.1:0-2362 GCA_964558835.1 uncultured Gammaproteobacteria bacterium | reverse complement strand
CCTATGATGAAGCTCGTAGCCACATTATTACCGAAAATCCTAATAATGCCAGTCCTAATTATCCCTATGAAACTCTATTTCTTAATCGGGGTGTTTGCGCTGACAAAACCCTACTCGGCTGGTTAATTTTTCATCAGCTTGGCTATGGGGTAACTATTATGGCCTATCCCGCCGCCAATCATATGGCCCTAGGCATAACCTGTCCCAAAGATAATGCTAATTATCCCAGCGGCTATTGTTACATTGAGACTACCCAATTCTACCACATCGGCCTTGTACCCCAAGCAATAAATGGACAAGCCCAACTTTCTAGTACTTCTTTGCCTAGTCTGCAACCCACCGGTGCCTTAGCTAACCCGCAATTCTTGCAAAAAATGCCTGGTAAAGTATATAATGGCCTAGCTGAGTTAAAGCAATTAATTAATTTACTGCAAGAGCAATACAATCTTAAAGAACAACTAGACACAGAGATAAAAACAATGTGGCCCGTTATCCAGGCTAAAGATAAAGCCATTCAAGAAAGTAAGGCCCATCTAGATGAACTAAAAAATACAGGCCAGATAGCAGAATATAATCAGGCAGTACCGGCCTACAACCAACTAGTGCAAGACTATGAAGACCTAAGAATACCATACAACCAAAAAATTGCTCAGCTAAATCAGGCAGTAGATGAATATAATAAGCTTCTTAACTTTATACAACCAAGTAAAAATATTAAATAAATAATTAAATGAACCATCATGAATCAATCTCCATGGTTAATCAAGATAAATCTGGAGCAGAACATGTGGACAATGCTGTAAAACCAATAAACAAACGTCATTTTGAACATTTAACCATCGACCGACCAGTACAACAAATTCTAGATAAATTGAATGAAGCTAATTTTGAAGCGTTTATTGTTGGCGGCTGTGTCCGCGATCTAATTATGGGACGAGAGCCCCATGACTGGGATATTACCACCAATGCTAAGCCAGAAGAAATTCTAGCTTTATTTAAACACAGTAAATATGAAAATAAGTTCGGCACCGTACTGGTTCCCTACCGTGATAAAGATAAGACCCGGGTTATAGAAGTAACGACTTATCGCAGTGAGGCTAATTATGATGACCACCGCCATCCTCGGGCAATAAAATTTGAAGATAAATTAGAGAAAGACTTAGGACGCCGCGATTTTACCATTAATGCTATGGCCATGGACAAAAATGGCCAAATTATTGATTACTATGGTGGACAGGCAGATATCCAACAAAAAATTATCCGTGCTGTTGGCGAACCGCTGGACCGCTTTAAAGAAGATGCACTTCGCCTGATGAGAGCCGTCCGTTTTAGTGCTACCCTAGGATTTACTATTGAGCCGAAAACCGAAGAAGCCATAATTAAACTGGCAGAGAATATTAAATTTGTAGCCAATGAACGTATCCGTGACGAACTTATTAAAATTATTGCTAGCCCTAATCCTTACGAGGGTATGCAGAAGTTACACGACACTACATTGCTACAATATATTTTGCCTGAATTAGAGCTTGGTTATGGCGTTCCCCAAAACCGCCATCATATTTATACTATCTTTGACCACAGCTTACTATCTCTTAAATATTGCCCCAGCAAAGATTATCTAGTAAAATTAGCCGCTCTATTTCATGATATTGGTAAACCTCAAGCTAAAAAAAATATCAATGGACAGATAACTTTCTATAACCATGAATATATTAGCGCTAACCTTACCAAAAACATTATGACCCGCCTGCGCTTCCCTAAACAAGATATTGAACGGGTTACTAATTTAGTGCGCAACCACATGTTCTACTATAATGTCGGCGAGGTAACTGAAGCCTCAGTGCGCCGTCTCATTGCTAAAACTGGTGAACAAAACTTAGCTGATTTAATCGACTTGCGTATTGCTGACCGCCTAGGTTCAGGTACAGCTAAAGCTAAACCATATAAACTAAGACACTTAGAATATATGTTTGATAAGGTCCGCCACGATCCGGTCTCAGTAAAAATGTTAAAAATTAATGGCACTGACTTAATAACAGAATTTAATCTACGACCTGGACCACAAATTGGGGCTATTTTAGATGTCCTCCTAGCTAAAGTGATTAACAATCCTAAACTTAATGAACCTTCTACCTTACTAGCCATGGCTAAATCGCTGGTTAATTTAGATCTAGCTGAGCTACGGCAACAAGCTAAAGAAATTATTAACGAAGAACGTCGGACAGAAGATAATCGCATTAGGCAACAACATAAAGTATAAAAACACTTGACGAAACATCATTTTGTTGATTGAATAAAAAAATATTAGGGCTTATGGTCTAGTGGTACGACACTGCATTCGCATTGCAGAGACGCGAGTTCG
>CAZLFO010000096.1:0-2373 GCA_964558835.1 uncultured Gammaproteobacteria bacterium | reverse complement strand
AAAGCCCCCCAGGCTAAACAAATTATTATTAAAATTAAAAATCAATAACCATGCACTGCCAATTAACCATAATTAAGCTTGATGAGCAACAAGCTGTCCTTATTAACAAAGAAAAACAGCAATTTATTTGGCCAGCTAATCAATTACCACCTGACTCTCGTGTAGGTACAGTCCTTACCTGCGCCCTAGTTAATGCTAATAAATTAGACCAAGATGACCAAGCGCTAGCTAAGGCTATTCTTAATGAACTCCTAAAATCATCTAGTTAAACTATGCCTATCCCCCGTTTAACTAACAAAAAAATTAAGATAAAACAAATTATCTGGCCCATAGTTATAACTATAAGCTTTCTGCTTATTATATTTCTAGGCTTAAGTTTTTATGGTTTAGAATATTATCGCCATCGCTTTTTTCCTCATACCTTGGTCGGCAGCCTTGATCTTTCCGGCCTTACACTTAGTGAGGCCAATCAACTTATGCAAAATCACTGGAATCAATTAACTGCCAAGGGCTGGACCTTTGAAGCCCTGGACCATTCTGCGGTGGTCTACCAAGTGGCAGGAATAGCTGAAGGATCTCCCCTGCTCTTCTCCTTAAATATAGAAGAAACTCTACATCAAGTCTGGGAAGAACAAAACCATGACCGCCTGACTCTTTTTACCTTCATCACTAATTATTTTGCTAAACATTACACTACAGCGTCAATAATAATTAACGAACCTCTTATTGAGCAAGAATTACAAGCCAATTTTCAGCCCTTAATCACCCCCAGTAAACCAGCCACCATTATAGTACAAGCTGACGGCAATTATCAGATTAAGCCGGAAATTGTGGGCGAAACCATAGATTATGCGACTGGCATAAATGCATTTGGCCAACAATTACAAAACTTAAAAAATGAAACAATTATTTTATCAGTTAAAGAAGACCCACCTCTTATTACCCAAGCTATTATTAACGATCTAACAGTACCAATTAACCAGTATCTAGCTTTAGCCCCGATTACTTTACAATTAGCAACTACCACCTGGACCATTAAAAGCGATACGTTAGCTAGCTGGTTAACTTTAGATCTCGTGAACAACCAGCCAACCGTTACTATATCTAGCAGCACTCTAAAAGAATATCTACAAAATTTAGCTCTTGAGATTAACCAAAAACCCGAAGGGGGACAATTTAAACGAAATGGCAACCGTCTAGAGCAATTTAAACCGGGAAAAGATGGACGTGAATTAAATATTGAAGCTAGCGCTACTGCTATTATTAAAGCTCTACATCAAGGTATTAATAATATTGAGCTCACAGTTGACGAAATACCAAGCCCTCTAAGTGATACTAATCCAGCTAGTTTAGGAATTGTTGAGATCATTGGCATTGGTACTTCAGATTTTTCGGGTTCATCGGCTAATCGTATTCATAATATTAAAGTAGGAACAGCTAAAATAAACGGCCAATTATTAGAGCCAAATGAGGAATTTTCTCTAGTTAAGGCCCTGGGCGAAGTCAGCATGGCAACTGGATATAAACCAGAATTAGTAATTAAAGATAATAAAACTGTCCCGGAATATGGCGGAGGATTATGTCAAGTAGCTACTACCATCTTTCGAGCTGCTTTAGCTAGTGGGCTACCAATAACCGAAAGACAAAATCATTCTTACCGTGTTAGTTACTACGAACCAGCCGGCACTGATGCCACCGTCTATAACCCTAAGCCAGATTTACGCTTTATAAATGACACTGGACATTATATTTTGCTCTTAGGGGAAGTGAGTGGCCATACCCTGTCTTTTACTATCTGGGGCACCAAAGACGGACGTCAGATTACCCAAACTAAACCTATCATTTATAATATTGTCAAACCAGCTCCTAGGAAACTTATTGAAACTGAAGATTTAGAGCCGGGCAAATTAAAATGTATCGAGCAAGCCCATAATGGAGCTGATACCTATTTTGATTATATCGTAACATATCCGAATGGCGAAACTAAATCTAGACGTTTTCAGTCGCACTATGTTCCCTGGCAAGAAGTTTGTTTAATTGGTAAAAAGAAAGAAACAGGCAATATAGAAGCCACAACCACTTCCTCCATCTCAACTACCACTCCCCCTTTAATCTCTAGCACTGATTCTATCGCTACTTCTACTACTAGCAACACTACTACCACTTCAGCCACCACTACCAACTAAATAAAACCCGACAATAATCTTAAAAATAAAAACGAGCCATAAGCTCGTTTTATGTTTCAAATTAACTCTAGTAGGGTAGGCAAGAAACTTTTCTCTAGGACAGACCCAGTCTCAACCAGGTACAGCTTACAGAAAAATCCCCATGCTTGTCGTGCCTAACCCCGCTAGAACTAATTTGATATACTAA
>CAZLFO010000095.1:0-2387 GCA_964558835.1 uncultured Gammaproteobacteria bacterium | reverse complement strand
TGGCTTTAAGGGCCGCGCTGGTTTCACCGACGGTTCAGTCCTGGAGTTATATAATACTACAGCGATATAGGATATAATCATAATCAGACCATCCCAGCGATTTAGCGAACCCTTAAGTCCCAATATTAAGGGCAAAAGTAAAATTAAGATGCTCGGGGCAATAGTCGTGATTTGGCCGTCAGTTTTAATCGTGCGATGGACTATAATGGCCAGTCCCAAAATTAAACCAAATAATACAATAATACCGCCTAGCAGATTGCCTAAAGACAGGCTGGCCGCTTCGTGATGTACCGCCGTTAGACCTAAAATAAGCTCTGGTGTGCTAGTAAAAAAGCCCAAAATAATACCCAGTAAAAAAATATTCAGCCGATATTTACTGGTAAGAATTTTAATATTGGCTACCAGCATATCGGCGCCATAAGCTAAAATAACAAACGATAATATAATAAGTATCACTAGAAAACTAGTAGGGAGTCCCATAAACACTAATTAATTTTTATAATGCGAATTTTTAGCCACCGATTAGCTAATTTAAGATTAATCTCGTCATCGGCTTGCCGGCCAAGCAGAGCCGCGCCTAAAGGTGAATGATGAGAAATAATACCTTCACTGGGGTTTGTTTCTTCCGAACCTAAAATTAGAAAATTTTTAATTTGTCCGTCCATCTCTACCTCTACCCGGCTACCAAGCTCCACCCGCCCACTCTGAGATGGCTTAATAATTATTGCCTGATTTAAATATTCGTGCAGTTCAATAATTTCTTGGTTAATCCCCCGAAGCTTACCTTTGGCCATTTGGTAGGCGGCATTTTCGGAAAAATCTCCCATTTCAGCCAAACGACTAACCTCCTGAATGGCTCGAGGCTGAGCCACTTTTTCTAACCACTCTAGTCTCTTTTTTAATTCCCCGGCCTTAGCCTCTGTTAAATAGGGGTCAGGCTTAATAAAAGTATACTTGCCACCCTTACGAATAGGCAGACGCATATTATCCAAAAATAATTAAAATATTATATCCATCATAACAAAAAGATAAGAAAAAACCAACTGGAGACAAAAAGAAAAAACCCCCAAAGCGTTGCTTTGGAGGTATGTATGAAGGGTGTAATAGACGCTTAGTGCGTCTAAATAAAACATACACCATTAACCTAATGCTGTCAATACCAGTTCAGCTTAGACAAGAATACTTAGTTAACCGTTCTCTTACTCGTTCCCGGCCCATAACTCGCATCACTTCATAAAGGTCCGGTGACTGATTACGGCCCACTAAAAGAACCCGGATAATTTTAGCTACATCGCCGAAACTCCCGCGGTAGCGCTGAGGATCCTGACGATAGCTGGCGGTATCCGGAGCATAGCCCAAAACTTGACTAAGTTGACGCAATTTAGCCAGCCAATCAGTTTGACTATCTTGAGGATTATATTTAGTAGCTACAGCCTTAGCTATAGCTTTAATCTGGGCAAGCGGATAATCACCTAACTGACCAGCCAAATCCAGGGGAGTGGCAGCCCAGATATCATCATAAAAATAACCAATTGTCTGACGCAGTTCAGACCATTTAGCTATATCTTTCCGCCGTCGCTCACCTTGACGGTCTATATTTAAAACTTCCGTAGTATAAGCTAAATCACGACTCATAGCCTGCGCTAGGGATGGATCATATTTTCTAGCCCAGGACAAAGATTGTTCTACAAGCTCAGACAAAGAAAGACGGCTAATAATTTCTTTACTATAGCTATCTAATTTCTGAAAATCTAATAAAGCTCCAGCGCCTTTTTTTAATTCATCAATAATTAATAAATAATCCCGCCAAGTATTATCTGGATGGCTCATAAACCAAGCTTCAAAACTGGGATTAGCTAAATTAAGAAGATAAGCTATTACCGCCTCGGGAGGATAACCAGCCTCATCATAAAAGGTTACGCTGGCTTCCGGATCATGACGTTTACTTAATTTACGCCGCGATTGGCCAACTAATTTTTGGATAGGCGCCAAATGACCATAAGTTGGGGACTGCCAACCAAAAGTGGTAAATAATTGAAGATGAAGCGGTAAGGAAGATAACCATTCATCGCCACGGATAACCTGAGTTGTCCCCATTAAATGGTCATCAATAACATGCGCTAAATGATAAGTTGGCAGGCCGTTAGACTTCAGAAGGACAATGTCCTGATTATTTTCACGCAAAGCTAAACGACCCTTAAACATATCATTAACTATAAGGCGGCGCTCTTGATCACCATTAGACCGCCATCTAATAACTGGTTTAAGGCCCTTATTTAACATGGCTAGCGCCTCAGCTGGCGTTTTATCCCGCCAATAAGCCCAGGGGCCGTAATAACCTGGAGCCACTTTAGACGCCTCCTGTTTCCTGGCAAGTTCTTCTAGCT
>CAZLFO010000094.1:0-2447 GCA_964558835.1 uncultured Gammaproteobacteria bacterium | reverse complement strand
CATAACGGGTAATAACCCGACGAGCGGCTTCAATTTGCCGGGAAGTAACCCAGCAAGCTGTGGTGGCTTTCAGCCCATAACTACCAAAGCTAACGGTTGTACCTCGAGTAGCCTGGCCACCCCTTTTAGCCTTATGAGACTTACGATATTTGGTTTTTTTCGGCATTAACATAATAACTCCTTAAATTATAGTTAACGTAAACGTTGACCAACTATTTCACCTTTAATTTCTTCAGCGCGACCAAACACTTCTCCACGGTACACCCACACTTTAACTCCAATAGTTCCATAAGTAGTATGGGCTATACCTTTAGCATAATCAATATCGGCCCGCAAGGTGTGAAGCGGCACTTTCCCTGAAGTTAAAACTTCAGTCCTGGCAATTTCCGCGCCATTTAAACGACCAGCCACCATAACTTTAATTCCTAAAGCGCCCGACCGTTCAGCTCGATTAATGGTCTGCTTCATTACTCGACGAAAAGGCATCCGCTTCTCTAGGTCCATAACCATGCTCTGCATTAATATCTGAGCGCTTAAATTAGGACGATTAACCTCACTGATATTTAAAGTAAAATCATGGAGGCGAAAATTTTTCAAAAAACGATTATGAATAGTTTTCTTCAGTTCTTCAGCTCCAGCTCCGCCACGACCAATAACTAAACCAGGTTTAGCTACAAATAAATTGATAGCCACCTTATTAGCGCTCCGTTCAATCTCTACTCGGTCTACCCCAGCTTCTCTTAAATGATGAAATAAAAATTCCCGTATTTTAATATCCTGCTGGGTATTATGGATATACAACTTATTACTCTTAAACCACTTAGAGGGCCAAGTTTTAATAATACCCATGCGGAAAATAATTGGATTAACTTTTTGTCCCATAAAAATATATTAATTAACCGGATTTACGATTAAAAACTTTCTTAACAAAGCCAGATTTAGAACTGCCTTCTTGCTTAGCGGCTTTTTCTAAATTTTCACCCTTAATTTCAGTCTCTCCTGGCTCTTTAGTTTTATCCTGGCTAGTTTTCCCCGCACCACCTTTAATTAAATCGGCCAGCCTTAAAGGAGCAGCTGTTTCTACCCGACGAGCCGTTCGAGGACCACTATCATGAATCTCTTTTAAAATTACAGTAACATGACTAGTTTCTTTACGAATAGGAGTCGCCCGGCCATGAGCCTTAGGCGCCCAACGATGAAAGGTTGCCCCCTTACCTACCCAAATTTCTTTAATAAATAAATTATCTGCGGCAATATCATAGTTATGTTTCGCATTAGCTAGCGCTGATTTCAGCAATTTACTAATTAACCTGGCCGACTTTTTGTTAGCGACCTTCAACTGAGCTAAGGCTTCATTAGCTTGACGACCACGCACTAAATCAGCCGCTAGTTGGGCTTTACGGGGTGAAATACGAAGATATCTGGCTTTAGTAGTAATTTCCATATAATCCTATGTTATTTAGCTCCCTTAGCTTGATTCTTGGCCATTTTGCCGCCATGACCAATAAACTTACGAGTATGGGCAAATTCACCTAATTTATGACCTACCATATTTTCAGTAATAAATATAGGAATATGCTGACGGCCATTGTGGACTCCAATAGTAAAACCAACCATTTCTGGGCTAATACTAGAAGCCCGATCCCAGGTTTTAATAATGGTTTTATCTCCCAAGGGAAGCTTTTTAATCCTCGCTAACAACCGTTCATTAATATAGGGTCCCTTTTTCAAACTGCGTGACATAATATAACAATTAATTAAATATAAATAAACTTAGCGCTTTTTCTGTCGACGGCGGATAATTAAGTGGCGATTTATGGCCTTAGGTTTACGAGTACGGACCCCTAAAGCATGCTTACCCCATGGAGTTTTGGGATACTTTAAGCCAATGGGTTGATTGCCTTCGCCACCACCATGTGGATGGTCTTTGGGATTCATTGCCGTACCGCGGACTGTTGGTCTAATTCCTAAATGACGAGTTCGTCCTGCCTTGCCTAACTTAATTCTCGCTAATTCTGGATTACTTACTTGACCAATAGTACAAAGACAGGCTTTATCTACTAAACGAATTTCGCCAGAGGGCATCTTCAGCTGAGCATAACGTTTATCTGTTCCCATCACATACAAGGCATTACCAGCAGACCGAGCCAATTTACCGCCAAAACCTGGTCGTAACTCCACATTATGCACCGGCACTCCAGCTGGAATATATTCTAAAGGCAAAGCATTGCCGGTTTTAATCTCAATAAGTTTTTTAGAACTTAAAATTTCATCACCGACCTTAAGACCTAAAGGAGCAATAATATATCGTTTCTCTCCGTCAGGATAGTAAACCAAAGCTAATCTGGCTCCACGATTAGGATCATATTCAATGCTTTTAACCTTACCGGGGATATCAAACTTATCTCTCTTAAAATCCACTAAACGGATATATCGTTTATGCCCGC
>CAZLFO010000093.1:0-2478 GCA_964558835.1 uncultured Gammaproteobacteria bacterium | reverse complement strand
ATGTTTTTAAGGATAATGCTGATAAGCTAGTAAGCGCTAATAAGTTTGATTTAGCTAGTGCTTTAGCTGGTTATGAAAATTTTCAGGATAGTCAACTAATTAATAAATATAAACCAATCTATTCCGTATTGCGAGCCACTCGTCATTTAGAGGAAAATAAATTTGGTGTTTGGGGAGAAGCAGATTTGCCAGAAATTAGACCTCGGACCATCGCTGATAAGATTTATTTGATTCTTAAAAATGCTGGCCAGCCCTTACATTTTCGAGAAATTACCGAGAGAATTAATCAGATTTTTCCTGATAAATCAGCTAATCCAGCCACGGTTCATAATGAGCTTATTTTAGATGATCGCTATGTTTTAGTGGGGCGGGGTGTTTATGCCCTTAAGGAGTCGGGCTACCAAGCTGGTAAGGCGGTAGACATTGTTACTCGTATTTTGCGCCAGGCCCGCCACTCCCTAACCAAAGAGGAGATTATTAATAAAGTATTAGAGCAGAGGTTGCTTAAGCCAGCCACCATTAACCTTATTCTTTCCAATAAACAATTATTTCAAAAATTGCCTGACGGTACTTATACCTTAAAAGAATAAATAGCTGGTTAATTTTGGCTTTTCTTTTGCTGGGGCTTATGCTAAACTGGAATTAGTTTGTGTCTAGTAGTTATGAATTTAGCACCATTAATTAATTTTTTCTATTTACCAGCTGATGAAATAATCAGTAGGTTAATTTTATATTATGGGTGGATGATTCCGGCCATAATATTTCTCAAGGGGTCGCTCATGGTCTGGCTTAGTTGGCGGCGCCGTTTATTTTTTGGGAAACAGCATTTTACTTTATTAGCCATAGATATTCCTCGCGGCAATGAGCAAACTCCTAAGGCCCTAGAGAATATGCTAGCCTATTTAGCCGGAGCCCATAGTACTTTTAATTTAATAGAAACTTATTGGGAGGGTAAATTCCAACTAGGATTTAGTTTTGAAGTGGCGGGTATTGATGGTTATGTCCAATTTTTAGTTCATACTCCAGTGCAGTTTCGTAATTTAGTAGAAACAGCTATTTATTCGCAATATCCTGACGCGGAAATTGCTGAAGTTGAGGATTATGTTGGTACAGTGCCTGATAATTTTCCTGACCCTGATTTTGATATGTGGGGCGCTGAGTTTATTCCGGTAAAAATGGAACCGTCATATAAACAAGCTCTGCCTATTAAAACTTATAAAGATTTTGAATATCAATATGGACGGCCAGAATATTATTTTAAGGACCCTATGGCCAGTTTAATGGATCTTATGAGCTCTCTTAGGCCAGGTGAGCAAATCTGGTACCAGATTCTATTAATACCGACCCTGATGGATTGGGCGGCTATTGGTCAGATGGCCATTGATAATGTATTAGGTAATAAACCAAAATATAAGGAAACTATTATTGATAAATTTTTGGATTGGATACTTAATATAATTAGCCAAATTGGTGATTTAGTGGGCAGTGTTTTGGGTCTGGGAGAGTCTATCCCAGCTACAACCAAAGAAGAAAAGGAGGAGCAGTTTAAGATGATGAATTTATTGCCTATTCAAAAGAAACAGATTGAGGCTATCCAAGATAAAGTATCTAAAATGGGCTATTTAGGGAAAATTAGAATGATTTATGTGGCTCGGCGCGAAGTGATGAATAAACCTAAAGCAGTTAATGGTTTTGTCGGCTTTATTAAACAATTTAATTCTAGTGATTTAAACTCTTTAAAGCCGGACACTAAGGTTACTCAAACATCTGGTAATTATATCAATAAATTAGAGTCTGTTATCCGCAAAAAGAATAAAATTATGCGGGCTTATAAAGGACGCAATGATAGCGCGGGTCGTTCCCCTTGGTATTTGAGTGTTGAAGAAATTGCTACTTTATGGCATTTTCCAATAGAAACAGTCACTAAAGCGCCATTGCTGCAAAAAACTGCTAGTAAGAAAATGGAACCGCCAATGGCCTTACCAGCTGATGAAGCCATTAATGAGGATATTGAGCTTGACCAATTTTTTCTGTCAGCCCTAGAAGATAGTGCTCCAACTCAAGAGGCAGAGCCATCTGAATATCCAGCGGCTGATACTGGCTCAGAAGATAGTAAATTTCGTCAAGCTCCGCCGCCCAGTAATTTACCGGGAGTTTAATAAAATAATTTGTTTTTTGTTTTATGAACGAGGAAGTAACTCTATTTGGCGAGACCACTTTTCGTAATCAAAACCAAAAATTTGGTATTAAAGTTGATGACCGCCGCCGTCATATGTATGTTATCGGCAAATCTGGTATGGGTAAGTCAACTCTTTTAGAGAATATGATTATCCAGGATATTAATAAAGGACGGGGGTTAGCCGTAGTGGATCCGCACGGTGATTTAGCGGAAAAAATTATTAATTATATTCCTGATAAAAGAATAGAAGAAGTAGTTTATTTTAATCCGGCTGACGCTGAATATCCGATTGCTTTTAA
>CAZLFO010000092.1:0-2480 GCA_964558835.1 uncultured Gammaproteobacteria bacterium | reverse complement strand
ATTCATAACAAAGCCGACACCGCTGGCCTCGTTCTGGCTCCTGACTAAATGGGCTAGCCATAATTAACCAATCCTCAATCCCGGAATCATCTATAATAAGAGGCAGATTATATATACCGGCTAATTTTTTAGCAGCTGCTAAACGTTTAGACCATTCTTCCTGTGGCCAAATATTAGGGTTATAGAAAAAAAGAGTAACCTCATAATCAGACATCAAACATTTAGCTGCCCAAGAAGCACATGGCGCACAGCAGATATGAAGCAGTAATCGGGATTTTTTCTTTTGCACCATAATAATTTAATTAATAAGGAATAAATTGGACTACTTTATGCGAAGCATGCTGACCTGCTATTATCTTTAATTGATAAGCCTTACACCCTAAAATTCCAGCCAGCCACTGTAATAAAAATTTGTTAGCTGCACCGTGCTGAGCTAAGGCTGGCACTCCGATTTTCCAAGTTCCATCGGCTAATTGACCCTTAATTCCCACTTCTGGACAATTGGTAGTTACTTTAACTTTTAGACTAAACGACTGGCCCTGTTTAACCCTCTCCTTATAAGACGCTAGCTCATCCAGCATAATAACATTTTAATTCTTTTTAGCAAAAATCAAAGCATTAGGAATATTACGGCCTGGCCCCACCATGTATTCATCATTATAATATAGGGCAGTTGAATAACCACCATCTAAATTAAGAGCGTATTCCATGCCCAGGGTCTGCATTACTATAGCTAAATCTGGTATCGTAGCTTTATTTATTGCCACTAAATAAATTTTATTATCTTTATAGCCAATAGCGGTACGGAGATATTGGCCCGTCATTTGGGACTCATCTACCTCCCAATCAATCAGCCAATTTAAGTAATTTTCAATAAGTCTCGGCTTATTTCCTATAGCTGCTTGTATTTTTACACCATATTTACTTTCAAATTGAGCTACACTGCCAAAATCACGACTATCAGCAAAATAATAAAATTTATTATTTTCATCAAAAACCATTAGCGGGCCAGTAGTCCACCACTTAAGCTGAGATTCATTAATCATTACTCCTAACCGACTATTATATACCGGAAAAAAATAATAATTACGTTTAGCGGCGCCGGTTTCAAAATAAGTACCATTAATGGCGGCAAAACCATGGTTATCTATAACATAATCAATAAGTTCTCGAGCTGGGCAAGGGCCAGGACAATCACCATCACTAGCCGTGTCAGTAATAATTCTTAAATTAGGGTCGGTTAAATCAATGGTTATGATGTCAGCTCGAAAAACACCGGCGGTCGTAGTGACATACCTAATCTGGTAGCTGCTATATTCATCAATGGCCTCATCTAAAGTAGATTTATGAATCTTAGCTAGATTCTTTCTGGTAATTCCTAATCCTAGCTCACGCATAATTCTAAAAGCATCATTAGGTCGACCCAAATAATAACGACGTAAATTAGCCGGATTGACATACCAGGCCTCGCCGTGACGCTCAACATCTAAAAGAATTGTCCCGGATAATTGCTGCGCTAAGCTAGCAGCCTGAGTTATCAAAGGCGATGATAAACCAATAACAATAATCAAGATACTAAATAAATATTTATCAAGACAATATTTAAGTTTCATATTCCCGTTTACTTAAAAATCCAGTATACTTATTAAGTAATATATATCATCTTTTGGCATATGAGTAAACCTCGCTCTTCTCTCTGGACCACTATTATAATTTTTTTGGCTATCATAAGCTTAGCGCCACGGTTACTTCAGGCCGCAAGTCCAGTGACCGGCAAAATATTGCTAGCCGTAGAAAGCCATGGTGAAGCTTGGTATATCAATCCTGCCGATGAAAAAAGATATTATCTCGGACGGCCGGACGATGCTTTTAAGATTATGCGTGGGCTAGCTATCGGAGTTAACAACAAGGACTTTGATCTATTAGAACAAGGGAAATTACCTTCCACTAAAGTAAATAAATTACTAGGACGTATTATTATTAAGCCAGAAGATAAGGGCAGGGCCTATTATTTTGAGCCACAAAAGAAAAAACTATATTATCTAGGACAACCGGCGGATGCTTTTGAGATTATGAAACAAACAGCCACTGGAGTAACCAATAATTATCTCAATACTATACCGCTAGGCTCTCTTAATATCTCGTCAGCCGCAGGCCAAACCGTAACCACCACTGCCACCTCCTCTTCTCTTAGAACTTGGCGTTGGCTATGGAATGACCAGGAATATTCTATCACTCTGGCCCTATCTACCTCTACTTATGAATATTTTGCTCAAAAACCAAAAGTCTTTTTATATACCGGCAGCCTGCCGGCTGATTGGCAGGAACAATACTATGACCAATTTCTTGCCGACCCCCTTCAGGACAAAATAATAGCCCAAATTGTTAAACAGTTACAAAGCGCCGCTAAAATTCATAATCTTCAGGACGATCAAATTGCTGACTTAGCCGCAGCCTTTATTCAATCTATTCCCTATGAT
>CAZLFO010000091.1:0-2647 GCA_964558835.1 uncultured Gammaproteobacteria bacterium | reverse complement strand
AAATAAATAGCCAAAACCATGCCTGACAAAAAAGTTGTTCCTACTGACTATAAGCAGAGAATTCGCATTAAGATTCGCGCTTTTGATCATAAGATTATTGATCAATCCACTAAGACTATCATTGAGACCGTGGAACGTACTGGCGCTAAAATTTATGGACCGATTCCCTTGCCGATTGAGAAGAAAAAATATACTGTTAATAGTTCAACCTTTGTTCACAAAAACGCTCGTGATCAGTATGAGATGCGCATCCATAAACGTTTATTAGATATTGTTGATCCAGCTAGTAAGACAGTAGAGGCGTTAATGAGTTTAAGCTTACCCGCTGGCGTGGATTTGGAAATTAAAATGTAGTTTGTTATTTTAAATTAAATAGTAATAATTTAGTTAGACCTTAGAAAACCTTCCATGGTAAAAAATGAAAGAAGTCTTTAAGGAGATAGCTAGATTAAATTGGAGAAAAAATCAAAACAGTTAGCAGAATTTACAAGCTAAATAATTAACCTAAAGCTTGATTTTGTAGACTGGTTTTGAGATAACCAGTTTTTTTATTTAAGTTTTTAAGGAAGTATGAAGTTTATTTTAGGCAAAAAATTGTTTATGACCCAATTGTGGCGAGACGATCGGGTAGTGCCAGTTACTTGTATACAAGTTGAACCGTGTGTTATTACTCAGGTTAAAACTAAGGAGCGTGATGGCTATCGGGGAGTTCAGATAGGCACAGGTCGACGGGCCGCTAAAAATATTGCTAAACCACAGCAAGGCCACTTTGGTGCATGGGGCAATTTTCAATACCAGCGAGAATTTAATTTAGATTGTGAGCCGATAGGCACAGAAGAACAATTATCAGTTGGTCAGCAAATTGCTTTGTCTACTTTTGTTCCAGGTGATCGGATACAGGTAACATCTATCAGTAAGGGTCGGGGTTTCCAGGGTGGTGTTAAGCGGCACGGTTTTCATGGACAAGGTCGCAGTCATGGTGTTAAAGACCAACAACGTATGCCTGGCTCAGTAGGCGCTACCGGCCCAGCCCATATTTTTAAGGGAACAAGAATGCCGGGACGCTATGGTGGTCAGCAAGTAACAGTTAAAAATTTAGAAGTAGTTGAAGTAGATGAAGTGAATGGCTATTTGTATATCCGTGGCGCAGTGCCAGGGTGGCGCAACAATTTAGTAGCTATTAGCGGTAGCGGTGAACTTATTCTTAAAGCTGATCAAGCTCCAGCTGCAGCAGAGGCAGAGGTTAAGAAAGATGATACTGAAATAGCCGTTGATACTAAGGCAGATGAACTAACGGATAATCCAGAAAAGCCAGAGCCAGTGACGGCTTAATTAAAGTTAATAATATGATTAAATATAAAGTATACAATCAAGAAGCTGAAGTTATTGGTGAACAAGATTTATCCGAAAAAGTTTTTGGTGTAGCTATTAATGAGGGGTTAGTGCATCAAGCTTTAATGGCTCAACTAGCTAATACTCGTCGGGCTATTGCTGATACTAAAGATCGAGGAGAAGTGAGGGGCGGAGGCAGAAAGCCTTGGCGGCAGAAAGGTACCGGCCGAGCTCGCGCTGGTTCTAATCGTAGTCCATTATGGATTGGGGGTGGAATTACGTTTGGTCCGACCAGGGATCGAAATTTTTCCCAGAAAATTAATAAAAAGATGGCCTCTCGGGCTATTTGTATGGTCTTAAGCGATCGGCTAGCTACCAAGAATTTAATTATTGTTGATAATCTTACTGTCCCCGAAGGTAAAACTAAGGCCTTGAAACAGATAGTAGATAAATTATTGGCGGCTCAGGAGCCAGAAAATGTTAAAAAGAATTCCAGAGTTTTGATATTGACTACTATAGATAATGAACCACTAAAATTAGCCAGCCATAATTTACCGCGGTTGCAAGTTGTTAATGACCAGAATATCAATCTAGTTAGTCTGTTACGGGCGCCCAAGCTTATTATTACTCAGCCTGTTGTTGATATCTTACAAGCGCGTTATGGCCAGACTGTTAATTAAATAATATTATGGACAAGAAAAATAGAAAGACAATTAGTAAACCAACCCCAGACGATAAGACTCAGGGAGAGGCTAAAATTATTGAGGTAGATCGCCAATCCCTAAAAAAAGGACAACTGGCCAATGTTTTAATTAAGCCGGCAGTGACTGAAAAAGCCGGAACTCTTAACGAATTGAATCAATATGTTTTTGTGGTAGACAGGGGGGCGAATAAGATTACTATTGCTAAGGCTGTTGAAGCTTTTTATGGCGTTAAACCAGTGGCGGTTAATATTATTAATATGCCTGGCAAAAAAGTAGTGCGTGGACGAATTAAGGGACAACGGTCTGATTGGAAAAAAGCTATTGTAACCCTACCGGCTGGTAAAACTATAGCCATTTATGAGGGGGTGTAATTTATTTTAATTAAGATTTATGGCGATTAGACAAGCTAAACCGACAACTCCTGGACTGCGTGGCGCTAGCTACGATAGTTTTAGTGATATTACTAGCATTACTCCGGAACGTCAGCTACTAGTTATTCGCAAACAGCATAGTGGCCGGAATAATCAAGGCAAAATCACGGTTCGTCATCGTGGTGGCGGGCATAAACGATATATCCGTTTAGTGGATTTTAAGAGAGATAAGTTTGATAT
>CAZLFO010000090.1:0-2651 GCA_964558835.1 uncultured Gammaproteobacteria bacterium | reverse complement strand
ATGGACGATTTTTATTAATTTTACAAAATAATGACGAATTACGGCCCACTGGTGGTTTTATTGGCAATTATGGCTTACTAGAATTACAAAACGGTCATATTGTTAATTTAGAGGTCCATGACAGCTATCATTTAGATATGCCAGCTCAAGATTATTTTAAGCCAGTCCCGCCTTGGCAATTAAATAAATATTTAGGAGTGAGGCAGTGGTTTTTGCGTGATGTCAATTGGTCGCCGGATTTTCCTACAGCAGCTCGTCAAATTGGTTATTTTTATCAGGAGCAGACTAAAATTATCAATAAAACTAGCTCTACCCCCGATATTGACGGGGTTATCGCCATTACCCCTCCTCTAATAGAGGATTTATTAGGGCTTGTCGGACCGATTACTGTAGAAGGGCAGACATATAATCAACAGAATTTTGTTGATTTACTACAATATCGCGTAGAAATGTCTTATGATGAATATGGCGTTAGCTCTTGGAATCGCAAAGAAGTTATCAACGATGTTATAAGCGAGCTCAAAGAACAATTAATGGCTTTGCCCAGTAGCCGCCTATCAGCAGTAATTAAAATTATTACCGATAATTTACAGCAAAAAAATATTTTGCTTTTTAGTTATGATCCAGTAATTGAGCAATGGCTTATTAAAGCCAATTGGGCTGGCCAAGCCCGCAGTTTTAGCGGTGACTATGTGTGGATTATTGATGCTAATTTAGCGGCCTACAAAACTGATGCTGTCGTAGATAAACAGATTAATTATAAGCTATATAATAATGGTAGTGATTGGTTGACAGAATTAACTTTAACCTATAAGCATAACGGCGGTTTCGATTGGCGTACTACTCGCTATCAAAGTTATACTAGAGTTTATGTACCGTTAGGCAGTAAATTAATAAGTCAGAGCGGGTTTCAAGAAGCGGCTACTGTTAGTGAAGATTTGGGAAAATCAGTGATTGGCGGATTTATTGTGGTTGAACCTCAAGAGACTAAAGTTATTAAATTGGTATACCAATTGCCAGCGAGCCTTGCTCAACAAATTATGTCTGGCCATTATAATTTACTCCTGCAAAAACAACCCGGTCGGCAGAGGACCTCTCTGACAGTGAATTTAAATTTTCCTCAACCAGTGAAGCGAGCCTATTCAGGGGAGATGTCTCTGCAAAGTCAAGGTAATCAAGTGAATGGTACTTCAACTTGGTCTCTAGATACTCAAATCTCCGTTGATTGGTAATTTTTGGGCAACGATATAGTGATTTAAGTTGTCATTATCATAGTGAATTATCCTGAGGCCGCTTTTCGTAATGGTGGCTATAAGCTCTTTTTTAGTTAGAGCATGATAATAACGCCGGTGACCGTTACCATCTTGCTGGCCCCAATTAAAAAAAATATCACCGGGCTCGCATTGTCCTAAGCAAGTTTGGCCATAACTTTTTATTAGCTTTAACCAGTATCGCGGTTGGTGCCATAGATCCCAGACGCTGATAATTAAATAACCCCCTGGTTTTAACCAGCCAGCTAAATGACTAACTGCTAGCTGTCTATATTTTGTGCTAGGAATATGGTGGAGCGTCGCAATACAGCAAATATTAGCAAATTGACTCTGGAATGGCTCTTCTAAAAGGTCGCCTTCTATCCAATTTATTTGTATATTATTATAGCTATGGTTATATTTTTGGGCCGCTAACCTTAAAAGGTGGCCGGAAATATCTAGGCCAGTATAAGCACTAATTTGTTGATTAGCTATTAGATCTAGCAGTCTTCCATTACCACAGCCAACATCTAGGAGATCTCCTTGGAGAGCCATAGTTTCAATAATTTCTTGTAATTTGGGCCATAGTGGCCGATTACGGGTAGCAGCAAACTCGGGAGCTATCTCTTGATAATTCTTTTTTACTATTTGCCGGAAATAATCAGCTCGCTTTTGGTTCATGGGATTTATTGTTGTGTAAATAAGCCAAGGTTAATTTTAGATCAGTCCAATCAACATAGCTTGGTAATTGTTCTTTAATAATCTTTAAAGTATTAGTGGTTAGTAGGGGTTTTTGGGCTAATAAATCTTGAACCATGGTTACGATGTTATCATCAATGAGCCGGTCTATGTTAGTTATTAATCCTTTTTCTAATAAGTAGCAGAAGTGTTCAACAATAGTTTCAGATTGCAGTTGGCGTTCTCGGGCTATTTCTTGAAGATTAAGACCGCTTTGGTATAATTCCAGGGTAATTAGTTGTGTTAGTTTAGTGCTTAGCTGGATATTAAATGAATTTTTATGGGGCGATGCATGATGCGATATTTTGTTTTGATGATTAGGCCAATAATTATTAAGGCCCCCCTTGCACCAATCGCATTGTCCGCAGCCAACAGAGAGATGTTCACCAAAATAATCTAAAATATATTGCTGTCGGCAGCCACGATGGTAGACATAATTTTCCATCTGGTCCAATTTATGTTGAGCCAAGGCTAATTTAGTCTTTAGGGCTTCATAGTCTAAATTTACTGCTTCGCGCGGACAACGTTTTAATAAGGTAATTTCTGTTCCTTTAAATGGCGGTTCATAAATTATTATTTTTTGATCATTTAGTTTTTTTAACAGTCTAGCTAGAGAATCCTTTTTATAGCCCAAACTGCTAGCTAGAGTATCTAAATTGATGT
>CAZLFO010000089.1:0-2700 GCA_964558835.1 uncultured Gammaproteobacteria bacterium | reverse complement strand
TTTGCGGGGTAATTAGTGGTGCTTTGTTAGCCTTTTTATGGTTTAATATTAATCCTGCCCGTTTTTATATGGGGGATACTGGCTCAATGAGCTTAGGTATTACTTTGGGAGTAATAGCCATGTTGACCAATACAGCTTTAATTTTGCCGGTTATTGGCTTGATTTTTGTGATTGAATCTTTGTCAGTAATTATCCAGGTTTTATCTAAAAAATTACGTCATGGCCGTAAAGTTTTTCTCTCGGCCCCTATTCATCATCACCTGGAAGCCAAGGGCTGGTCTGAACCTAAAATAGTAATGCGCTTTTGGGTTATTGCTGCTGTTAGCGGGGCTTTAGGTATTTGTCTATTTTTACTAGATCATAGTTGGTAAATCAAAGTCATGATGCGCCCTAGCTCTAAAAAAAATGTAACAGTGCTTAAGAATCGTCCACCAGTTAAGGGAAAGCCAAAAATGGTTCATCATCGTCCTGATCGTTTTTTAATGATTGGGGTTATATTACTATGTTGTATAGGGCTTTTTTGTTTAGCTAGTGCTTCATCAGTAGTTGCTTATACCAATTATGGAGATGCTTATTATTTGGTAAAAAAGCAATTACTCTCTTTAATTATTGGCGGTGCTGGATTTTATGTTTTAAGCCGAATTGATTATCATCGCTGGCAAAAATTGGGAGGCTTAATTTTATTAGTTACTATTGGGTTTTTACTGACTATATTTACACCGCTAGCTAAAGAACGAGCTGGTTCTATAGCGTGGCTTAATATCTTTGGTTTTTCTCTTCAGCCATCTGAGTTTGTAAAGTTATCACTAACTTTATATTTATCGGCCTTGATGACTAAATTAGCCAATAGTCAAGAAGAAGGAGAGAAAAAACGATTAAATATAGTTTTTTGGCTGGTACTTATGGCGGTTAGTGCTTTAATGTTAGCTCAACCCGATTTGGGAACTTTGGTTATCATCGTAGCTGCTAGTATTTTGATTTATTTGGTGGGCGGTGGTAACCGAAAATGGTTAATTTACATATCGCTATTAGGTCTGATAATGTTTACCGCTTATATATTTATTAAGGGTGGATATCAGAAAGATCGTTTTTTGTGCGTACTCAAGCCTGGCTATAGCCCAGACAAAAGTTGTTATCAGGTCAACCAATCTCTTATTGCTGTGGGGTCGGGTGGTTTTTGGGGACGGGGGCTGGGAGAGAGTCGGCAGAAGTATCTCTATTTGCCAGAGGTACAAAACGATTTTATTTTTGCCGTTATTGCTGAAGAGCTGGGGTGGTGGTTTTCTGTAATTCTTTTGGGTCTTTATTATTTAATTTTTTATCGCGGCTATATGATTTCTCGGTCAGCACCAGACCGCTATGGCCAAATTCTAGCTATTGGACTTAGCGGGGGTTTGTTAATTCAGGTTCTTATTAATCTGGGAGGTATTCTTAATCTTTTACCCATGACCGGAGTTACTTTGCCGCTTATAAGCTATGGCGGTAGTTCGCTTATTGCCGTATTGTTAAGTTTAGGTATTTTGGCCAATATCTCTAGTCAAACTAATTTATCCCATAATAAATTAAAGCCATGAGTTGTCGTAAGGGGAACAATAAATTAGTGATATTAACTGGTGGTGGGACGGCTGGCTCGGTGACACCATTGTTAGCTATAGCAGAAATTCTTAGCCATAATGATAAAGGGATCCATTTTTTATGGTTGGGAACAGCCCATGGGCCAGAACGTCAATTAGTAGAGGAGGCTACAATACCATTTGTGGCAGTGGTTGCCGGTAAACTACGTCGTTATTGGTCTTGGCGCAATATTATTGATATTATTAAAATAATTGGTGGATTTTTCCAAGGAGGTTACTTGTTGATAAAATATCGCCCTAAACTAGTAGTAAGCGCCGGTAGTTTTGTCAGTGTACCTATAGCTTGGGCGGCTAAAATTTTAGGTATTCCTTTAATCATTGAACAATTGGATTATCGTCCTGGTTTAGCTAATAAATTAATGGCCAAGGCAGCGGATTGCATCGTGGTAACTTTTGCTAAGTCACTTCAGGATTATGGAGCTAAGGCTGTCTGGCTGGGTGCGCCAATTAGTCCTCAGCTGGCGGTTATGTCTTATGATATAACTTTATTGCCTTGGGAAATCAGCCAGCAACGGCCGGTGGTTTTAATTATGGGTGGTGGAACTGGTGCGTTAGCCTTAAATGAGGCAGTATATTGCCAGATAGAAAAATTAACTCAGCTAGCAGACATAATTCATATAACGGGCAAAGGCAAAGGGCAAGCCATAAAACAAAAAGGTTATTTTTCAGCTGAATTTTTAAACCATCAGCAGATAATAACTGCCTATAAACTAGCAGATATAGTGGTAGCCCGAGCTGGATTGGGAACAATGATTGAGCTGGCAGCTTTAGCTAAGCCCAGTATTTTAGTGCCCCTGCCAAATTCTCATCAACTAGATAATGCTAGGGTGGTAGCTCAAGCCAGGGCAGCTATCATCCTGCAAGAAGAAGACTTACTCAATGGTGGATTGACAAAAACTATTGAAGCTTTATTGGTGGATAACCACAAGCGCAATGATCTAAGTCATAATTGGTCTCAAGTTATTAAGGTGGCTCAAGAGGCAGAAATTTTAAAAATTTTTGGAAAGTATCTTTAATATGGATTGGTCTTCAGTTAAAAAAATTTATTTTATTGGTATTAAGGGCG
>CAZLFO010000088.1:0-2731 GCA_964558835.1 uncultured Gammaproteobacteria bacterium | reverse complement strand
GGCTATAATAATCAGGATTATCTTCTTCTCCCATGATGGGATAGCTATAATCATCTAAAGTATTGTCCACCTCAACTTCAATGCCGCCTAAATCATCAATTATTTTAACAAATCCGGCAAAATCTACCCGGAAATAATAGTGAATAGGAATTTCTAGAATTTCGCCAATTAAATCAGCAGTAGCTTGGCCGCCGCTACCCGGTTCTTTAGCTTCAGCTAGGGCATTAGCGCTATTGATTTTACGCCAACCATAGCCAGCAATAGGGACGCTAAGGTCACGGGGAAGGCTCATTAAAACTAGACGTTTAGTTGATGGCTTGAAGCTACCAACTATGATGGTGTCAGTTAAATTAGCTCCGTCATGATTAGGCCCGCCCATACCCAGAAGAACAAAATTAATTCTGTCCTGGTCCTCACCCTTAAGGGGGACGCGCTTGTTAACCCCTAGCTTGAATTTGGTAAGCAAAGATAGGCTTTTCCAGAAGGAAAATTCTTGTTTATTGCCATTATTAGTGGTTAGCCCTAGGGGTGCAGCTGACAGTACCCGCCAGCTTAAATATCCCAACAGGACAAGGCCAATAATTAAAAAGAATAGGCCTGAATGTTTTTTTGGTGATCGTGGTTTTTCAATAATTGGCGGTTGTCTTAATGGTAAGTTATTATCTATTTGTTCTCCTGGAGACCGCCGTTCTCGCTTAGGCTCAACAGTAATTTTAATTGGCTCAGTCAGGTTATCTGCTGGCTCTAAGGGTTCAAAATTAGCCTCAGGGTTAACATTGGGACTATTGAGCATTTCAGCTAAAGGGTCATCGGCTGGCCGGGAATTAAGGGGTTTATACATAGTGATAACAGAATTATGACAAAAAATGGTTTTGTAAGGCGCAAAACCATTTAATAGTATAAAAGATTTTTTTAGTTTTGGCAACTTGACCAGCAGTTCCTCCGGTGCTATATTAAGCTCAAGTTTCATTAAGGAGCTTTTTATTAGTGTTAATTATTTCATGATTTTTACTCCTGAATTCCAAATTCGCTGGCGAGCTCGCTGGCGCTCATTTTTAGAAATTGTTAAAATTGTCGTTATTTCAGCGGCGATTGTTATTCCTATTCGTTTATTTATTGTCTGCCCTTTTTATGTCCAAGGGGCTTCTATGGAACCAAATTTTTATGATAGGGAATATTTATTAGTAGATGAAATAAGCTATCGTTTTCGAGAACCTGAACGTGGCGAGGTGGTCGTTTTTCGTTATCCCGAAGATCCACGGGAATATTTTATTAAGCGCATTATTGGTTTGCCGGGTGAAACATTAAAAATAGATAATGGTGGGGTGTATCTGCTAGATAAGTCTACTAATTCTTGGACTAAACTTGCGGAATCCTACCTAGTCAGTGATAGTAATACCTTGACTTTTGAAGCTCAACAAGTTACTTTAGGGCCAGACGAATTTTTTGTTTTAGGAGATAATCGTGAACATTCTCGAGATTCACGATATTTTGGACCGCTTAATCGCCGTTATTTAATTGGCCGAGTGATGTTTCGCGGCTTGCCCTTGAAGCGCGTGCAGTTTTTCAAGGCTCCGACTTATTAAAATTTAATAGTTATAATTAACTATTGGTATGAGTAAAAAAAATAATCAACTTTCTGGTCCAACAATTCAGCCGCGACCAGCGATGCGTCCGATTCATCGGGTTAAGGGCATGAAGGATATTCAGCCAGGCAATTATGACACCTGGAATTTTCTTTTACGGTCCACTTTTAAGTTAGCTGAGTTTCATGGTTTTGAACGCATTGATACTCCGGTGCTAGAAAGTTTTGCTTTATATGAGCGCTCTAGCGGACGGACGAGTGATATTGTCACTAAAGAAATGTATAGTTTTGTAGATAAAAGCGGCGAACGTTTAGCTTTACGACCAGAAGCTACCCCTGGTATTGTGCGCGCTTATATTGAACACGGCTGGTTTAATCTGCCTCAACCGCTTAAAACTTTGTGGTATGGGCCGTTATTTCGTCGTGATAAACCTCAACTAGGACGCTATCGGCAACACCATCAGCTTAATTTTGATATCTTTGGTGAAGCTGGTCCGTGGGCCGAGATACAATTACTCTTTTTAATTCACGAGCTGCTTCAAGATTGGGGCATTAAGGCCCAAATAGATATTAATAGTTTGGGGTGTGCTGACTGCCGGCCCAATTATACCAATGAACTGGTAAAATATTACAAAGAAAAAAAGCATCGAGAACAATTATGTCCTGATTGTCGCCGACGTTTATTAAAAAATCCTCTACGCCTTTTAGATTGTAAAGAGCCAGCTTGTATAGCCCTAGCCCAAGACGCACCTCAGATTATTGATTATCTTTGTGGACCTTGTAAAGAGCATTTAGTTAAGGTATTAGAATTTTTAGATAATTTAGGCATTCAGTATAATTTAAACTCCCAGCTAGTGCGGGGTTTAGATTATTATGACCGCACTGTTTTTGAGGTAGTCACGCCTAGCACCTCAGCTAATCGGCCTTTGGCTTTAGGGGGTGGCGGTCGCTATGATCATTTAATTGAATCTTTGGGCGGACGATCTACTCCGGCCTGTGGTTTTGCTCTAGGTATAGAAAGATTATTGCTGAGTCTTGATCCTGACAAGGTTGCGGCTAGCAAGAAGCGGCCAGATGTCTTTTTAGCTCAACTAGGTGAAGGGCCGCGCCTTAAATCTTTACGGCTGTTTGAAGAATTGCGGCAAG
>CAZLFO010000087.1:0-2732 GCA_964558835.1 uncultured Gammaproteobacteria bacterium | reverse complement strand
TGGTAATTTCCCTAATCTAGACATATAATTTCCAGCTACATAATTAATTAATAGATACTGCAAAGCACCTCGCCGCCCAGTCCCTTTTCTCGAGCTTCTTTATTGGTTAACAGCCCAGACGAGGTAGAAATTATGGCAATCCCAAAATTATTAACGACTACCGGCAATTTATCCTTACCAACATATACTCGGCGACCTGGTCGACTAACCCGCTGAATAGCAGTAATAGCTGGCCGGCCATTGGCTTGATACTTTAAAACTAAACGTAGACTAGCAAAATTAGCTGTCTTATTTTTAGCCGAGGGAGGATTAATTACTTCTACTTCCTCCAAATAACCTTCACGTTCCAATATTTTAGCGATATTATATTTTAATTTACTCATCGGCAAAATCACCTCGGTCTTATGTACCGCCGCGGCGTTCCGAATTCGAGTCAACATATCGGAAATTGGATCAATCATAAAAAAATAAATTTAGCATTTGTAAAATATTAATTACCAACTGGATTTAGTTATCCCTGGTAAATCGCCATTGTTCGCTAATTCTCGAAAGCAAATCCGGCAAAGACCAAAGTCACGCATATAGCCTCGATTGCGACCACAACGCCAACAACGATGCACGACACGAGTAGAAAACTTAGGAGTCTTTTTAGCTTTGGCGATTAATGCTTGTCTAGCCATAATTCTAAAATTAAAAGTTATGAGGCTTTAAAAGGAAAGCCCAGTAATTTAAATAAAGCTAATCCCTCTTCTGCAGTTTTAGCAGTAGTAACTATAGAAACCTCTAATCCATGCTCTTTTTCTAGTTCATCAAGATGAACTTCTGGAAATGGAGAACACTCCTTAAAACCTAGGTTTAAATTGCCTTGATGATCGACCACCCGGCTATCTAAACCACGAAAATCACGGATTCTGGGTAAAGAAATAGCAATTAACTTTTCCACAAAATCATACATGCGCTGGCCACGCAAAGTAACAGATACGCCAACTATCATGCCTTCTCTAATCTTAAAAGCCGAAATAGACTTACGAGCTGGATTTAAAATTGGTTTCTGACCAGTAATTTTCATTAAAGTATTTTGGACGCTATCTACAAAAGTCTTATCTTTAGACATGCGACCTACGCCAACATTAACTACTACTTTCGTAAGACGAGGTACGCCCATCTTATTAGAATAATGGAATTGTTCTATTAAAGCGGGAATAACCTCTTGTTGGTATTTTTCTAATAAACTCATAGACATAAATTAACTAATCAATAAATTCTTTACATCGCCGGCATATTCTGACTTTGCGATTTTGCACTTTAGCACCTTCAGTAACTTTTATATACTGATAGCCCACCCTGGTCGGCTTGCCACAATGAGGGCACATTAACTCCAAATTAGAAATATGCAGGGGCGCCGGAAATTCAACTCGCTGCCCTACTTCGCCTCGACGTTGCGGACGAATATGCTTAATTAATAAATTAATACCTTCCACGCTGACTCGCTGCTCCTCGGGAAAAACCTGAAGAACCTTACCAGTCTTCCCCCTATCTTTACCGGCGAGAACTAAAACTTGGTCATTCTTTTTTATTTTCATATACTAATTAATTATAATACCTCAGGGGCCAAAGAAGCTATTTTTGTAAAACCAGCCCGCCGGACTTCGCGGGGCACTGGCCCAAAAATACGGGTACCACGAGGTTCATGCGTCTTTTTATCCACAATAACACAGGCATTATCGTCAAAACGAATATAAGTGCCATCCGACCGACGAATTTCTTTCGTGGTTCTAACAATAACTGCCGGCACAATATCACTTTTTTTAATACTGCTGTGGGGCATAGCTTCTTTAACTGTAACAATAATCATATCGCCCACACTGGCATAATGACGCCGGTAACCTTTCATTAAACGGATACATTGTACTTTTTTCGCTCCAGAGTTATCGGCAACTTTTAGCATAGTTTGCACTTGAATCATATAATTGGCAAATTAACGATTATCCTTAACTACTCGCCAACGCTTTTCTTTAGACAGCGGCCGACATTCTACAAAACTAACCCAATCACCAGTATGATAAAGACCCGATTCATCATGAACTTTATAATTACGGCTTACCACATAACGTTTATGATATTTAGGGTGGAGTTTAATTCGCTCTACTTTAACTACTAATGTCTTCTCCATTTTATCACTTACTACTACCCCCTGAAATTTCTTATGAACAGCCCGGGGGCGTGGAGCGACTGTCGGCTGTGGTTTTTTAGCTTTAGTGGTAGTTTTAACTGTTTTATTGGTCATATTATTTCTTGTGGCGATTATTAAGTAAAGTCAAAAGCTGGGCAATAAATTGCCTAGTTGATCTTATTTCGCGCACTGACTTAAGCTGCCCACTAGCCGCCTTAAAACGTAAATCTTTCAAAGCGATTCGTTTCTCAGCTAGTAATAGCTGTAATTCAGCGTCAGTTTTTTCTTGTAAATCACGATAATCCATAATAAAAACTTTAATTAATTTGGTCACGACTGACAAATTGACATTTCACTGGCAATTTATGGGCCGCTAATCGCATCGCCTCTTGCGCCTCGGATTCGCCTATTCCTTCAATCTCAAATAATATTGTTCCCGGCTTAACTGGTACAATATAATGATCAACCGAGCCCTTGCCCTTGCCCATTGGGATTTCTCCACCCTTCACCGTTACTGGCCGATCAGGAAAAACCCTGATCCACAACTTGCCAGTTCTCT
>CAZLFO010000086.1:0-2835 GCA_964558835.1 uncultured Gammaproteobacteria bacterium | reverse complement strand
CCAATGCCTGGAACGATGAATTCGCCATTCCTCTTGACTTCTTTGTAGGCCATGGCTGCCATCTCGTTCAAGACATCGTTGACGGCTTTCTTGCTAAGCTTGCAATTCTTAGCTAAGCCCTCAACTAATTGAGCCTTAGTCATAGACATAGACAATTTATTTATTACCTGGCAGTAACCTGCCATTTACCTTGTAATTATATACCTTTATGAAAAAGATGACAAGAGTTACTAATAAAGACAAGGGTCCAACAAAAAATAATAAGAAATAACTAGTATTATTGGGCTAATTTAATTTTACGTAAATCTTTATTACTAATCCCCAGGCCTACTTGGCGCATCACTGCTAAAGCATCAGCGGGACGGCCCAAATAATATAATTGGCTAGTCCGCGGATGAACATAATAGGCTTTGCCGCTGTCTTCGGTGTCAATTAAAATCCGACCCTTAAGTTTTGGATCAATAGTCTTAGCTGTAATAACGCTATGCTTGACCCCTAAGCCAAATTGACGCATCAAGTTAAAAGCATTAGTGGGACCAGCTAAGAAATAACGCTGACCATCTAACGGATTAACATACCAGGCTTCACCCTTAGATTCAACCTGAAGAAGAATATAGCCTGCTAATTTTTTAGTTAGAGCTTCATCAACAGGTACCCCTGCCGCTGCCGCTTTTTCCGCCGCTATAGTCGCCTCCCCCTTAGTATCTGGCCGCTCAATAGTAATAGAGAGCGGGTCGCTTTCATAGCCCACAGCGCTACGAGCTACAATGGAAAAAGTATTGCGGCCGTAATGCAGAGCCACAGTCGCCTGCCAAGTAGTTTCGTTATTAAGCGGTACGACTTCTTGTCCATTGATAATTATAGCAGTGTTTATATCCTTGCCGCCGCTTAACACCTGAGTAGCCTCGCTAGTGGTCAGCTTAAAACTATTAATCGTTGGCGTAGGCACAAATTTATTCTCTAGGCGGGTAATAGTAAACTCAATCTCCTGGCTACTATTACCTGTCCGGTCACGGGAAACTATAGTAAACTTATTATCTCCCAAAGTAAGAGGTAAATTATAGCTCCAGGTTACTTCATTATCCCAAGGAATAACTGTCTCGCCATTAATTATTAAATTGCCGTTAGCATCTTTCGTGCCGCTAACCAGAATCTTATCTAAAATAGTAGATTTAACAGTTTCGTTCACTGTCGGCCGTGAGAGACTAGCAATATCTGTCGGTTCAGTCAACCGCGGCTCAAAATTAAAAGTAGAACTAGTTGGCACACTGCTATTTATAGTGGCTCCTGGCCCCCAATAATTGTTAGTCACAATTCCTCCCGGCAAAGGACTAGACAGATCTACTCCTAAATTGCCATAGATATTATTATCGCTGATGACATTGGTAGCGTTAAGTAAAATTAAACCAGCCTGATTATTATAGGCGAGCGCATTTTTGCTAATAGTTGCCCCCCGCGCCGCCACTTCTAACCCAATATTATTATAGTTAATGGTATTATGCTGAACGATAGCTTGAGGAGAAGCCGCAGCAATTTTTAGACCATACCCATTATTGAAATTAAGCTGATTATTAATAACCGCTACTCGTTCGCCCCGTTCCAGCCACAAACCTTCCTGATTATAATTAATAGCATTGCCATCAATAATGATATTAGCCGTAGCTGATAAAGTCGTAAGACCACTGGGATCAAATACTAGCTGGTTAACAACATATCCCCTATTGACAACTATGCCTTTCGTGTTGTTGATAATATTGTTGCGAGTTATCCACAAACGAGTTGAAGTAGTTTCTGGATTTAAGGCAGTTTCAGTTACTTCGCCGCTAATAGTAATAGCCACGGTATTATCTAATAAATTATTATTGGCAATATAGGGTGAAGAGTTATCTAATTTCAAGCCTTCACTATGGGTTATAACTGCGTATTCAATAATACTCCCCGCGGCGTAATTGCCAGCGCTATTAAATTGCGCATCAGCCGATTCATCAGTAAAAGTAATACCGGTCCAATCTTGCCGGCTAGTAGTAGCTTCCGCTGAAGTTAACACTACTAAATTGCGACTATCACCTCTAATTTTTAAGGTGCCGCGCACGGTAAGGCCAGCGCCTTTTTGAAACTTCACCACTGTCCCTGGTCCAATAGTTAAAGTAGCTCCCGGAGCTACTTCCACCTGACTTTTAATAATGTACGGGCTGTTAGCGGCTGTCCAATTAGTATTGATAATATTACCAGAGATATCGGTAGAGGCTTGGGCTAGACCTCCACCAATAAATAGCAGACCAAGAGTAAATAAACCGCTAAGCCACCACAAATGTTTGTTCATAAAAATAAGCTAAATAAATAGATTAGCTTTATTATAGCAAAAAATTAGTAAATTGCCCACTTCAGCTCAGCTATTAAAAATAATAAATAGATAAATAACAATATAGCCCCCTCCCAACGACTAAACTGCTTCTGAGTTTTATAAAACAACAGTAGGCAGATGCTAAGTAGACAGATAGCGCTGGCGACAACAGCAAAAGCAATAAACGGCCGGGTAGAAAATGAGCCAAATTGTAATAATATACCAGCAATTACTACATTGCTCATTGCCGAACCAATTAAGTTACTAATGGATAAATCACTCGCCTGTTTAACTAAGCTCTTAATAGTCACCACAATTTCCGGCAAATTAGTGCCAATGGCTAATAATAATACCCCAGCTACTAGTGGCGGCCATTGCCAACGTTCTAAAAGTTCAGTCAGCGCACTAATAATTACCTGACTAGAAACAATGATCAGAGCCAAACCCAATAAAGACAATAAAAGATAGCGCCTGGCAAGACGAGGTGGCTT
>CAZLFO010000085.1:0-2876 GCA_964558835.1 uncultured Gammaproteobacteria bacterium | reverse complement strand
TCCGCAGCTGCGGACCCCGCCAGCTGCGCCACCAGCTACTGATGAGAAACCCGAAGAAAGCAGTCTTCCTCATTTTTCTAGTCTTATAACTACAACGCCAACGACAACTATTGGTAATATTATTAGGAGTTTGCTTGGCTTGGCTGGTTCTTTAACAATTATCATGATGACTTATGCTGGTATTTTATGGATGACGGCTGGCGGTAAAGAACAAAGCGTTACGCGAGCCAAAAAAATTATAACCTGGACAGTTATTGGTTTGATTTTAATTTTTACTTCTTATACTATTGTTAACTTTATATTAACCGCCGTTGTATCCTCTTCTTAATGGATAACTATATGCTACACAAGGTTTTTGTTTATTGTTATATTTTGGGGATAGCGTTTAGCTATCCATTTATGGTTTCAGCCCAAAGCGTCAATTTGCCTAACCCGCTATCCATTGACAATATTCTAGAAAGCAGCTCATATATTGGTTTAATAATAAAACACGTTTTAGGTATTGTGGGAGCGTTAGCCTTATTACTTTTAGTTTATGGCGGTATAAGTATGATTATAGCGGCCGGCAATGAAACTAAAATTGCCAAAGCCAAGTCTATTATTGTCTATACTGCTATTGGCTTAGTGGTTATTTTTAGTTCCTATACGATAATTAATTTTGTTCTGCAAGCTCTACGGGGCTAGACCTAAGCGGGCGTTGCTGGATTGATAGCGAGATTTAATTGTTGAATAATAAAGACAGTGATAGCATAAGAAAGTAGGACAATTATAAGCCCGATAAAAGCATTTTTTATTCGTTTGATAGCATTGTCTATAGTGGTCTGATTACCGCCGGCAGTCATATATTGGATACCGGCAATAATCATCAAAACGATGAGGATAATACCTATTAGTCCGAGAATAATTTGAACAGTATCGGTTATGACTATGCGGACATCTTTGGGAGTTGAAGCGCCATAAGCTTCTTCGCCAATGGTGGTTAAGCCCGTTTGTCCTTCTGGTGAGAAGACTTGAGCCGCGGTTAATATTGGCCAGGCGTTCATGATAATAATTAGTGCAGCAAGACCCTTGGCTAAAATTGACGTTATTTTTTTAGACATAGTTGGTTTTTTAAGATATTGTGATATAGTTATTATATCTAATGACCGCTTAAAAAACAACAGCATGTCGCTAGCTAGGAAATTTGCCTATAATAATTTAGTCCAAATCATTGGTAAAGCCATTTCTATTATCTTAGGAATAATGAGCATCGCCTTAATTGCTCGTTATTTGGGAGTAGGAGGTTTTGGCCGTTATACTGCTCTAAGTAATTTTTTGGGTATTTTTGCCGTCCTAGCTGATTTGGGACTGACCATGGTCACGGCGCAGATGATTAATGAGCAACCTGAAGAGAGACAGACTATTCTTAATAATCTTTTTGGTTTTCGGTTGTTTACGGCTGGCGCAATTATTATTATCGGTTTGCTTGTCGCCGCTGGTCTGCCATATTACCGTGAGCTGTGGTTTATCCTGGCCATTTTAGCTGGTTCTTATTTTTTTATTGCCCTTAACCAAATCCTGACAGGTCTTTTACAAAGCGAACTAAAGGTTGACTATTTAATGATAGCTGAAGTTGCTGGTCGTTTATTGTGGCTAGGTGGCTTGGTTGTAAGTCATTATTTCAATTGGGGTCTTATTGGTATTGCCGCGGCTACTACTTTTTCTAGCCTTGTTAATTTTGGCTTAGCTTGGCTGTTAAGCGCTAAAAGAATAAAAATTTGGCCAGATTATCAGGCAGATTGGTGGCGTAAAATTGCGCAACGTTCTTGGCCGCTAGCCATAACCATTATTCTTAATTTATTATATTTACGGACCGATATTCTGTTTCTAAGTTGGTGGCAAAGTGAAGCGGCGGTCGGTCTTTATGGGGCAGCCTATAAAGTAATTGATGTCTTAACTAGTTTGCCCTTTTTGTTTATTGGTTTACTTTTACCTTTACTTACTAGGGCTTGGGCCGCTAATGACCGTCAGAAATTTAATTTTTTAGTCAACACCGCTCTGCTTATTTTATTAATTTTAGTTTCTCCCCTAATAATAGGGGGACAAATTTTATCTACTCCCATTATTCAGTTGATCGCCGGGACATCATTTAGCGCCGCTGGACCTATTTTAGCCATACTTTTAGTAGCTTTAGCCGGTATTTTTATGGGTTGTCTTTTTAACCATCTTCTTATTGCTATTAACCGACAGCAGATTATGGTGCGTCCTTATTTGTTAGTAGCTATTACGGCTGTGCCAGCCTATTATTTATTGATTCGTTATTTATCCTACTGGGGCGCGGCTATAGTTACAGTATATAGCGAACTGTTGGTAGCTATTTTGGCTGGCCATAAAGCTAAAAAAATAATCCAGTGGCGTTGGCCTAGGATGGCTAGTGTAAAATTATTGATTGCTAATCTTTGTATGGCCCTAGCAATCTGGCCTTGCCGCCATTGGGCTGGCCAGGGTATTATTAATTTATTGATTACGGTTCTGATAGGCGCTTTAGTATATAGTCTTAGTTTAATTGGGCTTAAAGTTATTAATTGGTCTAAAGTACAATCAATTTTTAGACCTAACGACTAAATTATGAAACAACCGCTTATTGCTAATTTTAGCCAAAAAGATCAATCACTAGTTTATGAGCTTTTAACTACCTGGGCTGATGGCCGGTCAGCCCTATGGTCTATTGATGGGCCCCTGGCTCATTATTGGTCAACTCAAGCTTGGCCGCTGTATCTAATTAACCAGAAAACTAAGCTAAGCCCCTGGTGGATAGGTTTAACTTTACCGTGGCGTCAGTTAAATAGGCGACGGCGTCTGGCTAAGTTGGTTAACCAGTATTCGCTTGATGGGCT
>CAZLFO010000084.1:0-2888 GCA_964558835.1 uncultured Gammaproteobacteria bacterium | reverse complement strand
AGACAACCTCTTTAAATTTGCAATTTCCCAATTGGCGGAGAGAGAGGGATTCGAACCCTCGAGCCGCTTACACAGCTAACACCTTAGCAGGGTGCCCCTTTCAACCACTCAGGCATCTCTCCAGCTTGTTAGATAATTAAGGTAGTGATATAATATAAGCATCATTTGAGCTTATAATAAATGATAATATTTATCATGTCAAATATTATTTAAGTTAATTTTATGGGTGAAGAACTGCCAATCTATGGGCGTAAATTATTTAGCTGGAAGATTAAAGAGCGAGAATATTACCAACACAGTAAGCGGTGGTTTTTAGTATTTGGCCTTTTAGCTTTAGCTGGTTTGATTTTTGCTGTTTTAACTAGTAACTATTTGTTTGCCTTAATTATTCTCATCATTGCTTTCATCGTTGTTTTTAATGAAAATGAAGAACCTGAAATGCTAGATTTTATTATTGGTACCGAGGGAATTATGTTAGGGCATAAGTTTTATGATTATGATGAATTTAAAAGTTTTTCTGTTCTCTACAAACCAGCCCAGGGCCTTAAGTCATTATATCTAGATTTTGCTTCACCTTGGCGCCGTGATTTAGTAATTCCCTTATTAGATAACAATCCCTTGCCAATTCGGGAAAACTTGTTAAAATACCTTAAAGAAGACTTAGAACGTACTGATGAATCGTTAGATGAGGTCTTGGGAAAACTATTAAAGTTTTAATGTAGCGCTCCCGTCGTTCAATGGATAGGACACAAGATTGCGGATCTTGTAATGTAGGTTCGATTCCTGCCGGGAGTACTTTGTCCGAAAGAGTTTAAAAACTCTTTTTATTTTAGGGATTGATGCGTAATATAATGGCAGTATGTTATCTCTTAATACACCAATTAGTGCCATCTCTGGTGTTGGCGAGACAATATTAAACAAATTGGCTAAATTGGGCATTACCACTATCGGCCAGGCAGTTTATTATTATCCTTTTCGTTATGATGATTTTAGCCATCGCACTACTATCAATCGGGCTGTGGTCGGAGAAGTAGTTAATATTGTTGGCACTATTGATATTATTAATACTAGACGCAGTCCTCGTCGGCGTATATATGTAACCGAAGCTATATTAAATGATGGCACGGGGAAGCTAAGAGTGGTTTGGTTTAACCAGCCATTTTTGTCGCGTAATTTGCAAGCTGGAGATTATGTATCATTAGCGGGTAAAATTAGTCAAGATTTACTGGGGCCGCTAATAATATCGCCGCAATATGAAAAGGTAAATAAAACGGGAAGAATGCAACACACCAGCGGACTAGTGCCAGTTTATTCTACTATTAGCGGTTTAACCATTAAACAATTACGGGTTGTTATTAACCGGGCGTTAAATTTAGCTAAAATAGACGAGTGGTTGCCGCCTGACTTATTAAAGGAACAGCACCTCTTGATATTAAAGGAGGCTTTAATAAATATTCATCGGCCTAAAAATTGGACCGATATAGAGGCAGCGCGACATCGTTTGGCCTTTGATGAATTAGTAACTTTACAGCTACAGGGTCAGTTAATTAGAGAGAAGTGGCAGGCTAGTCAGGCGCCGCTTATTAAGTTTAATGAAGTTTTAACTAAAAAGATTATTAGCAATTGGTCTTTTCAATTAACCGATGACCAACGGCGTTGCAGTTGGCAGATTCTACAAGATTTAGGAGGTAATCAGCCCATGTTGCGTCTTTTACAAGGTGATGTCGGGAGTGGTAAGACAGCGGTAGCTATTTTGGCTATGGCCAATACAGCCGATAGTGGATACCAGGTGGCATTCATTGCTCCTAGTGAGGTGTTGGCTCATCAGCATTTTCAGACAGTGGTAGCGAGTTTAGGCAATTTTTTTTCCATTGGTTTGCTTACGAGGACTCAGCAGTTTTTAAGCGAACCCGGCAAGGGTATTAAGAAGATTGGTAAAAAGCAACTAGCCAAAGCGCTAGCTTCAGGACAATGTTTAATTGTTATTGGCACTCAGGCCTTGCTTCAAGAGTCAGTTGATTTTTATAAATTGGGGCTATTAATAGTAGATGAACAGCATCGTTTTGGAGTAGAACAGCGGCAATTATTACTTAATAAAAAATTATTTACGGAAGATAGTAAAAATTTAATAGCTCATTTTTTAGCTATGACTGCTACTCCTATCCCACGTAGTCTAGCCCTAAGCCTTTATGGTGATTTAAATTTGTCCGTTATAAAGACAATGCCCCCTGGACGATTACCGGTTATTACTAAGATTGTTGAAGATGAGGGGAGAGATAAGATGTACAAATTTATTCGTCAGCTTTTAGACAGGGGTGAACAAGCCTTTATTATTTGTCCCCTGGTAGATCTTTCGGATAAATTAGCAGTAAAAGCTGTTACCGACGAATTCAATCGTTTAGTTAATGGTGAATTAAAAAATTATAAAGTTGGTCTTCTTCATGGCCGTCTATCTGGGGCGAATAAACAGGCAGTCATGGCTGATTTTGTGGCTGGACATTATCAAGTACTGGTAGCTACAGCGGTTATAGAACTAGGCATAGATGTCCCTGGGGCCACGGTTATGGTTATTGAGGGTGCTGACCGTTTTGGTCTGGCCCAGCTACATCAATATCGTGGACGAGTGGGCCGGCGGGGACAACAGGCTTATTGCTTTTTATTAAAATCTCCTGGTAGTGGCACATTAGCCGATCGTCGCCTAAGGGCGGTGGTAAAATATCATTGGGGACAGGAATTAGCTCGACTTGATTTAATGTGGCGGGGACCTGGTGAACTTTATGGCTATGAGCAAACAGGTTTTGTTGAGCTGCGGTTAGCTAATATTTTTGATCAAGATTTAATTATGGCAGCCCATAAAGCTACCTTAGAGATATTAAATCGTCCTTTTT
>CAZLFO010000083.1:0-2918 GCA_964558835.1 uncultured Gammaproteobacteria bacterium | reverse complement strand
CAACCCGATGAATTTGACCAGAAGATTATAGATATTGCTCGGGTTACTAGGGTTATGGCTGGCGGTAAAAGGATGCGTTTTCGGGCCTGTGTGGCCATTGGCGACCATAAAGGTCGGGTGGCTATTGGCTTAGCTAAAGGTTTAGATGTTACCATGGCTGTTAATAAGGCGGTTAATAAAGCTAAAAAAAGTTTAATCACTGTTCCCATCGTTAATGGTACTATTCCTCATGAAGTTAGACAGAAATCCGATGCAGCCTTAATTATTTTAAAGCCGGCTAGCCAGGGCAAGGGTATTATTGCTGGGAGTGTGGTGAGAATTATTTTAGAATTAGCTGGTTTACATAATGTGACCAGCAAGATGATTGGTTCCCATAATAAGATTAATAATGCTAAATGCACGATGAAGGCCTTACAAAGTTTAAGAAAGCCAGTTCGTCATCAGGAGAAGCAGGCTAAAACTGCTGGAGATGTCGTAACTCCTAAAAAAACGGAACAAGCCGCCACTAAAGCTTAATAATTTTTTGTTTTTATGTTGACACTTAACACTTTACAACCTCATTCTGGGTCTAAAAAAGCGCGACGCCGAGTAGGGCGTGGCAATTCTTCTGGCCGCGGTAATTATAGTGGCCGTGGTCTTAAAGGCCAAAAGGCTCGTTCTGGAGTAAGCGACTTGAAACGTCATGCCTTAAAACAGAGTATTTTGCAGATTCCTAAATTACGTGGTTTTCATTCAGATAAGCCAAAAAATCAGGTAGTTGGTTTATCTAGTCTTAATCGTCATTTTCAGGACGGCGCAGTTATTGATCCTCAAAGTTTAATTAGGGCTAAATTAGCCCATGCGGGTCAGCCGATCAAATTATTAGCTCGCGGAGAGTTAAAGTTAAAAAATCTACGAGTTCGTAATTTACAGGTCAGCGCAACAGCGAAGGAACAATTGACTAAATTAGGTGGTCAGATAGATAATAAATAATCTATGATGGAAAAAATTTTAAAAATTTGGCGGATGCGCGACCTAAGGCGTAACATCCTCTTTGTTTTAACGATGCTCGTTATTTTTCGCCTAGCGGCGCATATTCCTGTCCCTGGAGTTAATGCTCAAGCTTTGCGGGAATTATTTGCCTCTAATCAGTTGCTTGGTTTGATGAACTTATTATCCGGCGGCGGTTTGCAAAATTTTTCTATTGTCATGATGGGAGTTGCTCCTTATATCACTTCTTCCATTATTTTTCAGTTGCTAGGTATGATTATTCCTTCCATTGAAGAAATGAATAAAGAAGAGGCTGGCCGGCAGAAGATTAATATGTGGACTCGTTGGGCTACAGTACCGCTAGCTATTCTTCAGGCTTATGGGATGATAACTTTGCTCCGTCGTTCTAGTTACCAGGTTTTAGGTTCTTTGGACGCCCTAAGCTATATTACAATAATTATTACTATTACGGCTGGCACCATTTTTTTAATGTGGATTGGAGAGCTAATTACTGAAAAGAAAGTTGGTAACGGTATTTCCTTATTAATTTTTGCTGGTATTATCGCTGGCGTACCTCAATCTTTCCAACAAGTAGTCGCTACCTATGATAGCTCACAGCTTTTTATGATTTTAGGTTTTATTATTGTGGCCATCCTGACTATTTTGGGGGTAGTCTATGTTACCGAGGGTCAGCGTAATGTTCCAGTTCAGTATGCCCGGCAAATGCATGGAGGTCATAGCTATGGGGGGAGCACTACTCACTTACCTTTGCGGGTTAATATGGCTGGCGTTATCCCCATAATTTTTGCCGTGTCTATTTTAATGTTTCCGTCAATGATTGCTCAATTTTTTGTTACGAGCCAAGTAGCTTGGCTGGCGTCAGCTTCAGCTTGGGTTATTAAGGCTATCCAGAATCAATGGGTTTACGGTATTATTTATTTTGTCTTAGTGGTGGCTTTTACTTATTTTTATACCGAAGTAGTTTTTCATCCCGATCAGGTCGCAGAAAATTTACAAAAACAGGGTGGCTTTATCCCCGGCATTCGTCCTGGTCAACCCACTGCTCGTTATTTAGCTAATATAATGCATAAAATTACTTTAGCCGGCGCTATCTTTTTAGGGGTTATTGCTATTTTGCCTTTAATAATGCGGTCTATTACCGGCGTACAGGCCCTAGCTATTGGCGGTACTTCTCTTTTAATTGTGGTCTCAGTAGTTATTGAGACCGTAAAGCAAATTGAGGCGCAGATGACTATGCGTCAATATGATGGCTATTAATTAACCTGCGTTTGTCTTTTTCCTTCTCCGGTTATATGATCTAATCATTAGCTAATAAGACTAATGATTGGTATTTTTATCATTATTTTGATCACAAGATACCTATTATTTGTTGGGTTTTGTTTTATTATTTTTAGTCGGTCTAGTTAAAGCGTCTTAGTTGTGGTATGATATAGGGGTTAATGATAATTTTTTATGTTAAGGCATATCTTATTTTTTATTGGTCCTCCAGCCTCAGGCAAAGGAACGCAGGCTGAGCTGGCAGCCAAATATTATGGTTGGCCGGCTATTTCTAGCGGTGATTTATTGCGTCGGTTAGCTGATTTACCTAAAAAATATCAAGCTGCTATCCAGGCTGGCCACTTGGTAGATGACCAGATCATTAATGATTTGCTGCAACGTCGTCTAGCTCAACCAGACACTAAATTAGGTTTTATTTTAGATGGCTATCCGCGCAACTCCAGTCAATTTGAGTATATTTATCATCATATTATTACTGCTGAGGATAAGGTTCGTGCTTTAGAGATTAAGGTGAGCGATCAAGAGGTTTATCGGCGGCTTGGCGGTCGGCGGTTTTGTCCGCACTGCGGGGCTGGTTATCATTCAATATATAAGCCCAGTAAACGTGAGGGTATCTGCGATCATTGTTCTACTAAATTAGAGAAACGACC
>CAZLFO010000082.1:0-2924 GCA_964558835.1 uncultured Gammaproteobacteria bacterium | reverse complement strand
AAAAGTAATAAGGTAGAAATTAAAGAACTGCCGCCATAACTAACCAGTGGCAAAGCCAACCCAACTACTGGCAATAACCCAATGTTCATGGCCAAATTAACAAAAACTTCAGTAGCTAAAAGACCAATAGCGCCAACAATAACAAAACAGCCAAAATCATCTTTAACTTTAGGTAAAGCCGCTAAAACCCGATAGATAATAACAGCAAATAATAATACTACTAGTCCCGCGCCTAAAAAACCACGCTCTTCAGCAATAACGGCAAAGATAAAATCTGTTTGAGCTTCAGGTAAAAATTTTAATTGGGTCTGCGAACCAAAACCCAGTCCCCGCCCTAATAATCTACCTGAGCCAACAGCAATCATCGCTTGATTAATATTATAGCTTTGGCCAGAGACATTATAATTAGGATTTATAAAAGAACGAATGCGATTTTTCTGAATATCAGTAAAAAGAAATAACCAGCTGACTATAACACCTAAAAAACCAACAATAATTAGAGCGTAAAAATATTTACGATCAAAACTAGCAGCTAAAAGTAAAAATAACCAAATAGCTATGAGGAGTAAGGCTGAACCAAAATCTGGCTGAAGTAAGACCAAAAAAACTAAAGTGGCAACAGCTAATCCGCTTACTAAAAAACTCTTAAATTGTTGTAGCCGCACTGTCCGACCAGAAAAATAGGTAGCTAAGCAGATAACTAAAATAATTTTTACTAATTCAACTGGCTGAATACCTAAACCAAAAATATTAAACCAACCCTTGGTACCATGGACTGAGCTGCCAAACAACAAAACTCCAATTAACAAAATAAGCGCTAGGATATATAAATAAAGGGCATAACTACGCCAACGATGATAATCTACCAAAGACAACACCACATAACCAATAAGCCCAATGGCCGCAAAAACTATCTGTTTCCAGAAGGCCAGTAAACTAATACCACCGCGTCCCAGGGCTACTCCATAAATTTGTGTTAAACCTATAGCCAATAGCAATAAAATAGCTAAAGTGGTTAGCCAGTCATTGTGCCGCCAATATTGATTAAACCGTAGATCCATAGATTAATCAACTGGCAGATAATTATTTTGATCTAAAAAATTAATCATGGGCACAATTTCTACATAATTAACATTCTTAAGACCAGGCCAGGCAAAAATAATATTCTTTACTTCCCCGGCTCGTACTTTAGAGAGCACTAATTCATTGACATCCACTAAGTCATCCCCTTGATAGGCCATCATTAAAATCGGTACTGACCAATAACCATAAGCTGAATGATTTTCTAGACGAAATTTAATCTGACTAACCAACTGGCTACTATTATTGGCTAGATTAATTTGTTTGTCGGCAATAACAAATTGGTCGCGCTCAGCTAAAAAGGCAGGCCAATTAGGAATCTTCCGTGGATCTAGCCTCTCCCAGTTTGCCTGCTCAATTTTCAAATAGACTAAAGCACCAGGAGGAATATTTTGGTTAAGCGCTACTAGATATTTAGTTTGTCCCGGAAGTACAAAACCATCTCTTTGCACCAGAACCTGTTCATTGACTACAAAAGAATATTTAAAAAATACAGCCGTCCTTAAATTGGGATTATAAATCTTGGCTACTAGATTATTAGGTCCAGAACCAAGAACCTCAACATCGCTAATAGCTAGTGGCTGACTAGTATGACCAGCCAAAAGATTAACGGTAGTCTGAGCCATGTCAGCTATTAGTTGCTGGTCTTTTTCACGGTCAAAAATAAAATAACGACCAAAAACATAAAAACTATAAATCCAACCACTAGCTGAAAAAATAATTAAAACAACAATAAGAATATTAAGCAACAAACGACGATGACGAACATACCATAAACCGAAAGATAATTTCTTTAACGAAACATCGTCATCTGTTAACCGATCTGGCAATACTTCGGCTGAAGTTTTACTTTTATTAACTGGCATATCTTTAAATTATATTTAAGGTATAATTACGGGGCCAATAAAAAGATAGGGCTGACCGCTAATCATGCGGACTTCTATTCTGGCCTGTATTTGTTGTAAGGAAGAATTATCCTTAGGAGATTTAGTCAAATTTTTTCTACCAGCTTTAACAATAGCAGATTGAAAAAAAATATTCATAGCTTGGGATTCTTCTCTGTTCCAAGACTGGCCTGCTGATTGCTTAATAGCTAAATTTTTAATCATTTCTAAAGTATTAATAGTGTCTACTAATTTCTGTTCAGATAATAAATTACTAGCCTGTAATTTAGCTAGAGCTAACCGCAACATTTTAGCCAAAGCGATCTGCTGATCAATAGCCGGTAAACTAGCAGTATCTATAGAGACAAGACTTTCATTGGTACTATTGTCTTGGACTAAATTGCTATCCGGTAAAGCTATTCGCCGCTGATCAGATGGTAATTGCCAATTTACAAGATAAAATTTACCTAAAGCCAGATATTGAGGTTTCCACCAACTTGGCCTTATCCATTCTTTATTAGCCACCAAAATTTGATTAAACCATTCCTTGAGTATATCTATACTAGACCAAAATTGATTAGCTTGCCAATCAGTAGTAGTTTGTGTATTAAGAAAGACGTCCAATTTTGGTCCTACCGCCGACCAATCAATAGACTGCCCGGGCCAATAATGGTCTTGTAAAACTCTTAACCCAATTTTGGGTCGATCGTCTTGGTTCTGACGGTTCCAACCACCATTGGCCTTGGGAAATTCATTATTTAAAATAGCTACTCTTAACCGTTCTAGGATCTGATTACGGCTAGTTTCATCAAGATGAGCTACTGCTTCTAAACTTTGATCGCCCAAAACCTCTTTTTGAGCTTTAACATAATGAACATAAGTTAATTCATCGCGTAAACCTGAAAAATAACTAATAACCTTATAAATTTTAGCCCAGTTATTCTTAAATTCCTGATCACT
>CAZLFO010000081.1:0-2999 GCA_964558835.1 uncultured Gammaproteobacteria bacterium | reverse complement strand
TCTTTTATTTTAGCTTCTCGTTTAGCAATTTCTTCTTTAGCGGCTAAAATTTCTTGGACTGTTCGAGGTTGACGTTTAATAATTTGGTGTCTTAAAATATCGTTAGAAAGCCGCAGATAGCGGTTTATTTCTTCAATTTTATTAGCTGGCAAATCAAATTCCAGCAGGCGATAATAGCCAAATTGGAAACCTTTAATGGGGTAAGACATACGTCTTTTGCCCCAATTTTCGCGGTAGACAATATTGCCGTCATTAGTAGTAATAAGGTCTTCTACTTTTTGGGCAATTGGTTCAGTTTCTTCGCTGGTGAATTTATTAGACACAACATAGAGTAATTCATAGCGGGGCAACTGAGAACTTTTGTTTTTAGCCATAATTTAATTAAATGTTAATAAATAAAAACCCCCAACCATAGGTCTAATGAGCCGAGGGGGTGCTCAATTTTCCTGCCCTTGATATCTTCCTAAAAAGATACCATTTAAACCCATGGTTTAAATCTGGAAAAGGCAAATAAAATTATTTTGTCTTTTGTAGCCAAAATATAGCATAGGGATAAATAAATTGCAAGGCTAAAGATTTTGTGTTAGTTTAGCTATTATGAATTATTTTTTTATTTTAGGTAATCACCCAGCCCTATCTTTGTCTGAGCTTATGGTTAAAATTAGCGGTGAGTGGCAGATAATTAATGATGCGGTGGCCACTCTATATTATAAGGGTGAGCTGGCGGCTGACTTATTAGATGGTCTGGGGGGTACTATTAAGTTTGGGAAAATAATGGGGCAATTTAAGAGGCTAGATGAAGCTGCGGCCCTGGATTTAGCTGATTATTTATTATTATTAGCTCAAGATGGTGGTAAAATTAATTTTGGTTTTTCTAATTATAGTTCTGCCAACTTTAATAGATCTTTTGGTCTTCAAATAAAACGCAGGCTTCAAGCTAGCGGTCGGTCAGCTCGGTGGGTGGTTGGCCGTGATAAAGTTTTATCTAGCGTTATTGTTGAGCAGAATCATTTACTAACTACAGGAGGGGAGATTGTTTTGTGGCGTTATAATGATTATTGGCAGTGGGGTATTACTATAGGCGTTCAACCGTTTAAGTTGTTATCGGCTCGTGATTATGGTCGGCCAGCGCGTAATGATCGTTCCGGCATGCTCCCACCCAAATTAGCTCAGATTATGATCAATCTAGCCGGTTTACAGCCAGGCGATACTCTCCTTGACCCATTTTGCGGTTCGGGAACAATTTTGCAGGAAGCAGCGTTATTAAGGGCCGGTATGGTTATAGGTATAGATAATTCACCTCAAGCTATTAATAATAGTCAAGAAAATTGGGTTTGGTTCACTCATCACTGGCCAGTAAAAACCCTAGCAGAGTTTAGGTTGGCCGAGGCTGCTAAGGTTTCTCAGATATTATCACCAAACATTCATCGCATTGTAACTGAGCCCTATTTAGGCCCAGCTCGGGGGCAGCGTAATTTTTTAGCGATAGTTAAAGAGCTGGAATTATTATATAGCCAAGCGCTTCATAATTGGCGTTCGGTTATTACCAGAGATGGGCGGGTAGTGATGATTTGGCCCATTTTTATAAGCGGCGCTAGAAGATATTATGTCCAGCCAGATATTTCTGGTTGGCAGGTTATAGAGTTTAGTAAATTAGCTCACAAAAAATGGCCCCAGGAATATAGTCCTAGTGGTCAGTTAATTTATAATCGGCCTGGTCAGTTAGTCTGGCGAGCGATAGTGGGTCTCCGACCAGCTTAGTTATTGATGAGAAAATTACAGACATCACCATCTTGGATGAGGTAATTTTTACCTTCTAGACGAATAAGTCCTAATTCTTTGGCTTTGGTTTCACTGCCAGAGCGGAGTAAATCCAGCCAGTTAATAACCTCGGCTCTGATAAAATTTTTCATAAAATCAGTGTGGATAACTCCTGCTGCTTGAGGTGCCGGCGTATTACGTTTTACTGTCCAGGCCCTAGTTTCATCATGACCAGTAGTAAGAAAGGTGATTAGCCCCAAGAGGTCATAGGCTTGAGCAATCAATTTATTCAGTCCGCTATCTTGTAATCCCAACTCTTTAATATAATCAGCTTGTTCTTCTTCGGGTAAACTGGCAATTTCTGCCTCTAATTTAGCATTTAAGACGATAACGGGTCCATCTGACAGAAGTAGAGCATTAGTAGGCTGGTCACTATTTATTACATAAATAATTGGTTTACTGGTTAACAAATTAAGTTCTTTTGCCACACCCTGTTCTTCAGCTGTTAGAGAACATTGTCTTAAACTTTGGCCTTTATTTAAATAATCTTTTATGTTTTCTAGAATATCTATTTGCCGCCGAATGAGTTTGTCCCCACTTTTGGCTTCCTTACTTATTTTATCTAAGCGTCTATTAACACTAGTCAAATCAGCATAGATGAGCTCTAAATTAATAATTTCCTGATCTGAAGAGGGGTCAATGCGACCTTCAACATGGGCTATATCATTATTTTGGAAATTACGAACGACATGACAAATGGCATCAACATTGCGAATGTTGGCAAGAAATTGGTTGCCCAGTCCTTCTCCTTCGTGAGCGCCCCTAACTAGGCCAGCGATATCGACAAATTCAATGGTGGCATAAATTTTTTTACTAGAATTAGACATGGCTGCTAGTTTATCTACTCGTTCGTCTGGTACTTTAACTACACCGACATTAGGTTCAATAGTACAAAAAGGATAATTGGCAACATCCACCTGTTTTTTAGTCAGGGCATTAAATAGAGTAGATTTGCCGACATTGGGTAGGCCGACAATGCCAAGAGATAAAGCCATAGAATTTTATTAAAATTTAGCAGATTTTAGAATAAATAACAATTATTGACGAGCAGAAAGCGATGTGTTAAGCTTGTCAGTGCTTATTGCCTTTATTTTTAGGAGTCGTAGTTCAGTTGGTTAGAACGCTGCCCTGTCACGGCAGAGGTCGCGGGTTCGAGGCCCGTCGACTCCGCAAGACAC
>CAZLFO010000080.1:0-3036 GCA_964558835.1 uncultured Gammaproteobacteria bacterium | reverse complement strand
AAAACTCCATAGGCTTATGGCCTGATAGAGTCTAATATGTATCTGGCATTATGCAACAACCCAATGTCCACAGCCCTTGCTAGCTTATATAGGGCTATGTTATAATAATAACGGATTAATTTTTTATATTTCAATAATGAGTAACTTATGAATCTAGTAAAAAAATTTATACCCACCTTTCTACTAGCTCAATGTTTAATAATCAATCTCTTAACCATTCAACCAGTTAAGGCTCAAGTTAATTTGTGGGGAGAAAACAACGTGGTTACCTGCGCTTTTAATAATATTGGTTTTAAAGAAAGAGATCCGCGACAAATAGTCGTTGATATTATCAAAATTATATTAGGATTTTTGGGAACTATCGCCGTAGTATTGATACTCTATGCTGGTTTTATGTGGATGACTGCCGGCGGTAAACCAGACAATGTGGCTAAGGCCCAAAAAATTATCTCCGCGGCAGTTATTGGCCTAATAATTATCTTGGCTTCTTATGGTCTAACAATGTTTATAACTAAAGCCTTAAGCAATGCTATGATAAGTAATGAAATGATATGAAATAATAAATTTAAAAATTTTTATAATTAATAACTAATAAAAAATTATGAAAAAATGGTTAATTGGTATCATGTCACTAGTCTGGGCGCTAGGATTAATGTCTTTGTCTCCAGCCACAGTTAATGCTGATCTAGATGTCTGGGGCAGTTCAACGAATGCCTATAATAGTATAGGTCTATCTACAAGCGATCCACGCGATGTTGTGGCTGGGATAATTAAAGTAGTGCTCGGCTTTTTAGGCACCATCGCTGTTGTCCTTATTATTGTAGCTGGTTTTCAGTGGATGACGGCGGCTGGCAACGAAGACAAAGTTGGTAAAGCTAAAAAAATAATGACCGCGGCAGTTATTGGTCTAGTGATTGTTTTAATGGCTTACGCTTTAAGCACCTTCGTTATTAATGCTATTATTGGCGCGACTAATCCTACTGCGATCTAATATCTAATAAAATCCTCTAAACTATTATTAGATAAAATTTGCCAAAATTTTTGGCAAATTTTGCCTCAGTATAAAATATAATAATTATGCTGAGACAAAATTTTAAAAAGTTTTACATGGCTAAAAAATTAGTTTCCACTAAAAAGAATATAGTGCGGTTAATAGGAATATCTGTCCTATTAACAATATTGATCCAAAATAGCCTTTTTCTGCCTAATGCCAAAGCAGAGAATGCAGAGGCAGAGAAGGATGAAAGCTTTGGTCTTGATGCCGCAGCCACGGCGGCTGGTTTAAAAACTGATATTCCACTTGAGTTCAAAGCCGGGCAAATAGTTGGCGCTATTTTAGCTTTGGTAGGAATTCTCTTTTTTGTTTTAATGATCTATGGCGGTATTTTATGGATGACGGCTGGCGGTAATGATACCCAGGTTAAAAACGCCCAAAAAACCATTACCGCGGCAGTTATTGGTCTAGTGATAGTAATCTCAGCTTATGCCATAACTATGTTTATAGGACAAAGCTTGATATGATTATACGTCACTATGAGACAGAGACATAAAAAAATTGTATTGGATATTGTTTCTTTAATAATTTGCCTCTATACTATTACCTTCATTCCCCTGACTTGCCACGCCGACAATCAAGAAGCAAAACAACTTTTTTTAAACGGGGTTACTGTAACTCAATCGGAGATGGGGTCCATTAATAATTATAATTTATTTAACCGAATAAGGCTTATCATCACTGCTGTCTATGGCTTAATTGGCGTTATCTTTTTTATCTTAATAATCTATGGCGGTATATTGTGGATGACGGCTAGCGGTAATGATTCTCAAGTAGGCAAGGCACAAAAAATTATTCAACGAGCGGCTATTGGACTTTTTATTGTTGTTTTAGCTTACGCTATTACTTACTTTATTCTTAAACGAATTTTGTGATAAAATCTCTTTTTTCTAAAAGAATTAAACAATTAGCGAGTATTATTGCCATTATTACCATAATACCCTTACACCATATAGCGGCGGTAGGTATTAATGATGCCTTCTCTGGTGGCACCATCAAACAGACAGGACAAGCCGCTGGTTATGATACCACCAAAGAAAGCGTTCTTCCCATAGTTGCTAATATTATCAATATTGTCTATGGCTTAATTGGCGTTATCTTTTTTATATTAATAATCTATGGCGGTATATTGTGGATGACGGCTGGCGGTAATGATACTCAGGTTAAAAAAGCACAAAATATTATTCAACGAGCGGCTATTGGACTTTTTATTGTTGTTTTAGCTTACGCTATTACTTACTTCATCTTCAATGTCGTTTTTCGTGTTCATTATGTGCCATCAAATATTGAAGATTATTATATAACTACATAAAGAATATGACTAAAAAAATATTTGCTATAAACGCTGGGGTTATAATTATAGCCGGACAGTTATTATTTAGTGGCCACACAGTTAAAGCTCAAGAAGCAAACTCGGTGATGGAAAACCTAAGATTAGTAGCTGGGGGTAGTTATGATGTAAATACTAACGAAAATACATTATTAAATAATATAGCCACTATAATACAAGTAGTCCTTGGTTTGTTAGGTACCCTTTTTGTTATCCTGATGATTTATGCTGGTATTTTGTGGATGACGGCTGGCGGTAATGATACTCAGGTTAAAAAAGCACAAAACATTATTCAACGAGCGGCTATCGGACTTCTTATTGTTGTTTTAGCTTACGCTATTACCTACTTTATCTTCCAGAATTTACCTGGTGGAGGTGGAGGAGCAGGACCAGCCTAAAATAATAAAAACCCGCTATTACTAGCGGGGATAGGCGGTAGTTATTATTTGTTAACAATAACCACTGTCTTTTGTCCGGCCACAATCTGCCGAACAATTGTTGCTCGTTGGTTGTTTCCCCAACCAACGGTAAAAATTAGCGTTCCCACAGGTACTCTGGCCTCGGCATTGCTAGCCTCGCCAGGTTCCAGCATTTCTCCAGCAAACGGACCGTCTAGAACGACGATCCTATAATTGCTGGCGTTAATAAGCTT
>CAZLFO010000079.1:0-3072 GCA_964558835.1 uncultured Gammaproteobacteria bacterium | reverse complement strand
GCTAGCGCTCTGGAGTGCTCTATTGGCCAACGGTTAGTTAGACGTTTATGTCCTCATTGTAAAAAAGCCGTTGATCCATCAGAAGAAATTTGGAAGCAAGCCGAACCAATTTGGCAACATTTGCGTCAGCGGCCAGATTTAAAATTACCCGAAAAGCCTCAATTTTATGGCCCAGTAGGCTGTCCTAAGTGTCGTGGTATTGGCTATAGTGGCCGTCTAGGTATTTATGAAGTTATTATTATTACTCCAGAAATTCAAAAATTAATTCAACAACCTTTAACTACTGAAGCTGAACTTGAGGAATTAGCCATTAAACAAGGATCACTGCTAATGACCCACGATGGTTTAATCAAAGCCGCTGGCGGTGAGACAAGTTTAGAAGAAATTTGGCGAGTAGCTGGTTAATATGACTATTTTAATATTTAGTGATGTTCATGATAATTTACCTAATCTGAAGACTTGTTTTAATTGGGCGAATAATAATCAAGTTGATGTGGCTATCTTTTTAGGAGATTTAACTAATGCTGATACACTTTTAGATCTAGCCAATATTTGGACCAAAGACATCTATTTTATTCAAGGTAATTGTGACAATTATTTGCCTATTGATATCCCTAGCTATCCCCAGTGGCATAATATTGGTCGCTATGGCCAGATCATTATAGATAAGCGGCATATTGGTCTTTGTCACGAACCATCTTTTCAAGAGGCAGTTTTAAGGGAGGGGGCGGTAGAAGTGTTGTTTTATGGACACACTCATAAACCATGGCAGGAACAAATAAACCATATGTGGCTAGTAAATCCTGGGACTTTAGGGGGAATTTATTATCCGGCTTCTTTTGCTCTTTATGACACTGTCAATAATACTTGGGAGCTTAAGATATTAAGCCAGCTAGCAATATTATGAAGTGGTTAGTTTTACTTATTGGTATTTTATGGCTGTTGTTGTCGTGGTATAACTTAAAATTATCTTTGTCTTTTCTGTTTGGCTTATTGCCCACCTATTTATTGCGTTTTAAAATAGGCCCTTTACCACTCACTATTTTAGAAGAATTAATTTTAATTACTGCTCTAGTTTGGCTTATTAAAGCTTGGCCTCGTCCTTGGAAAAATATTATTCATAGGCCTAAAAATTGGCGGCCACACCCTTTTGCCTGGGAAACCGTGGTAGTATTAATTATTGCCTGGATAGCTGTTGCCATCAGTAGTTATAGTCTGCCGGCTTTAGGTATTTGGAAGGCTTATTTTATTGAGCCAATCTTATTGTTTGTAATTGTTCTCAATGTCTGGCAAAAACCCCAAGATATTGTCAATACTCTATTATTTTTAGCAGGTAGCGTAGTCTTGATTAGTTTATTAGCCGGTTACCAATATTTTACTGGTCAGTTAATTTTTAATTCTGAGTGGGCCTCAGTTGCTGGCCGGCGGGCTACTTCTTTTTTTGGCTATCCTAATGCTATTGGTCTCTTTGTGGCACCGACTAGCCTGGTATTATTGGGCTGTCTTATATATTCTCTAAAAGAGCGGTCTAAATTTTTTACCTGGTCTCATATTTTATTAGTTGTTAGTATCATCTTGGGCTGGTTATCTCTTTATTGGGCTCATTCAGAGGGAGCGATGGTGGGTCTGGTTGTGGCTACTATAGTCATGATTTTTTTTACTGGCCACAGCGGCAAGATAGTATCTGTTATCTTAACTCTTTCTTTGGTAGTAGTTACCTTGGTAAACCCTGGGGTTTATAGAAAGTTTTCTTTAGCTGATAAATCTGGCCAAATTCGTCGAGCTCAATGGCAAGAAACTTGGGAGATGTTAAAAGATGGCCGATTATTTACTGGTGCCGGCTTGGCTAATTATCAATCTAGTGTTAAACCATATCATAAGACAGGAATCTGGCTTCGATTAATAGATAATCAAGAAAAATTGGTATGGCAACCGGTAGAGATATATCTCTACCCTCATAATATCATCTTAAATTTTTGGAGTGAATTAGGTGCGCTGGGGATGATAATTTTTATGTGGCTATGGCTTAAAGCTCTGTTTATTAACGGTCGTAATTTTTATCGTTACCATCTTAAAAATAATTTAGCTTGGTTAAGTTGGGGATTGTGTGGTGCCTGGCTTGCTGCCCTTATTCATGGTCTCGTAGATGTGCCCTATTTCAAAAATGATTTAGCAGTACTATTTTGGCTTGGTCTAGCATTGACCGGTTGGCTGGGTTGGCAATTAGAGGGTAAATTAAAAAATAGGAGAATAAATAATCATGAATCAACAGCTAACTAAATATTTAGCCAGTCATGGCTTTTGGTCTCGGCGACAGGCTGAATTTTTGATTAGAGCTGGGCGAGTTACAGTTAATGACGAGCTGGCTTATTTAGGCCAGATAATTACTGATGCCTCTGTAGTTGTTAAGGTTGATGGCCGGCCAATAGCTAGCCAGGAGCCTGCCCCTGTTTATTTAATGATGAATAAGCCGGTAGGTTATACTTGTACTAACAAACAGTTGGCCCATGAAAAAAACATTTTTGAGCTAGTTAATTATTCTGGGCGGTTGTTTGTAGCTGGACGCTTAGATAAAAATAGCCATGGTCTTGTTCTTTTAACTAATGATGGGGCATTAGCTGCTAAATTGACTCATCCACGTTTTGCCCATGTTAAGACTTATGAAGTAACCATTAAACCAGAATTATCCCTCAATAATTTTTCTAAACTTCAAACTTTTTTATCTCAGGGCCATAAATTATATGATGGTCAGGGATTGGCCAGAGCTAAAATAAATCGTCAATTAGCCAGTAATCGGTTAGAAATTGTTTTACAACAAGGCCAAAAAAGACAAATTCGTTTGTTATTAGGGCTAGCTGGCTATAAAGTTATTGATTTAAAGAGAACTGGTATTGGTCCTTTAAGGTTGGGTCGTCTGCCCCTTGGAGCAGTTCGGCCACTTAATAAAACAGAGATTGACAGATTAAATCAATTAATCCAAGATAAATAATGAAGTATTTTACTTGGGAGGAGTGCGAGAGTGGTTGAATCGGGCGGTCTCGAAAACCGCTATGCCGAAGACGGCATCAAGGG
>CAZLFO010000078.1:0-3161 GCA_964558835.1 uncultured Gammaproteobacteria bacterium | reverse complement strand
AGAAACATCATCGCTGCGCTAGCCGCATTTTCTAAAGCACAACGCACTACTTTAGTCGGGTCAATGATACCGGCTTCCACCATATCTTCAAATTTGCCGCTAATAGCATTATAACCAATTGGTTTATTGCCGTCTTTATTTTTGTCAATAATATTATACAGGACAAAAGAGCCATCTTGACCAGCATTAGCCGCAATTTGTTTAATTGGTTCTAAAATAGCCCCAGCCACAATTTTTCGTCCAACACTGCTATTATCATTAAGGTCAAAAGCCTCACTGGCTAAAGCCAGGGCTAAGCCACCGCCTGGTACTACACCCTCCATGGTAGCCGCTCGGGTAGCATTGAGGGCATCTTCAATGCGGCTTTTCTTTTCTTTCATTTCTACTTCCGTGGCCGCTCCAACCTTAATCACTGCTACTCCACCAGCTAATTTAGCTAAACGTTCCTGTAGTTTATCCCGGTCAAAATCTGAATCTGCTAATTCTTGTTCTCTCTTAATTTGGTCAATCCGCTCTTGGATATCTTTTTTATCTCCCTTACCATCAACAATAGTGGTATTGTCTTTGGAAACAATCACCCGACGAGCTTGGCCTAAATCACTTAAATCGGCAGTCTCTAATTTAAGGCCCACTTCTTCGGAAATTACCCGGCCACCGGTTAAGATAGCAATATCTTCTAGCATCGCTTTGCGACGATCACCAAAACCTGGAGCTTTAATGCCTACCACATTAAATACCCCTCGCAGTTTATTAACTACAAAAGTGGTCAACGCCTCACCTTCAATCTCATCAGCAATTACTACTAAATCTTTCTTGCCAGTCTGAAGCACTTTTTCTAGTAAAGGTAAAATTTCCTGGACTGCCGCCACTTTGCGGTCGGTAATTAAAATATATGGGTCGTCTAATTCAGCTTTCATGGTTTCCGTATTGGTCACCATATAATGAGACACATAGCCTTTGTCAAACTGCATGCCTTCCACTACCTCCTTTTCTACTCCAAAAGATTGGCCTTCTTCCACAGTAATTACCCCCTCATTGCCGACCGATTCTATAGCCTCAGCAATAATTTTGCCAATTTCTGGGTCATTGGCGCTAATGGAAGCTACCTGGGCAATCTCTTCTTTCGTAGAAATCTGCTGGCTCATTTTCTTGAGTTTGTTTATTACCTCGCCCACTTCTTTTTCAATACCCTGCCGAATCTCAATAGGGTTGATGCCAGCAGCTACTAATTTAAGGCCCTCGTTAATCATCGCTTGAGCGAGGACAGTAGCCGTCGTTGTCCCATCACCGGCAGTATCATTAGTCTTGGAAGCCACTTCTTTGACTAAAGCGGCGCCAACATTTTCAAATTTATCCTCTAAATCTATTTCCTTAGCTACTGTAACCCCGTCTTTAGTAATAGTGGGGTTACCAAAACCATGGTCAATAACCACATTACGACCTTTAGGGCCTAAAGTTACTTTAACTGCGTTAGCTAACTGATCTACTCCCTTCTTTAGGGCAGCGCGGGCTTTATCGTCATAAATAATCTGTTTTGCCATATAGTTTAAGATTAAAATAAGTTATGTAGGTTAATTATTAATAATGGCTAGAATATCTCGTTCAGCGACCACCACATATTCTTGGCCATCTAATTTAAGATCTTCAGTAGAATATTTTTTAAACACTATTTTTTCTCCCACCTTAACGCTCATCGGGGCTCGCTGGCCATTATCTAATAGGCGGCCAGGGCCTACAGCAATAACTTCGCCCTGCTCGGGCCGATCTTTATTAATAGTATCTGGTAAAATGATACCAGATTTAGTTTTTTCTTCGGCCGTCAACGGCTTAATGATAACTTGATCATGTAATGGTTGTAGCTTCATAATAGTAAAATTAAATTATTAATTAGCAGTCTAACTTACTGACTGCTAATAGTATAATCGCCCCAACTGTCCTTGTCAAGACCCTAGAGCTTGGAAGATTATTATAGTAAATTATTGTCGGCAATATAGGCAGCTAAATCAGCTAAGCGCTGACTATATCCCCATTCATTGTCATACCAGGCGACTACTTTAACTAAATTATCACCAACCACGGTAGTTAAAGATAGATCCACGATAGAACTAACAGGATTACCAGCTAAATCAACAGAAACTAAGGGTTCTTCCGTAACGGCCAAGACGTCAAACCGATCATTTTCAGCAGCTTCCCTTAAAATATTATTAATTTCTTCAACACTGACTGGACGCTTGGTAACAAACACAACATCACAGAGCGAGACTACCGGCGTGGGTACCCGAAAAGCTAGGCCGTCAAATTGACCATTTAGCTCAGGAATTACTTTAGCTACCGCCCGCGCTGCTCCAGTAGTAGTAGGAATAATGCTCAAGGCAGCGCTTCTAGCCCGACGTAAATCTTTATGCGGGCCGTCTACTAGGTTTTGATCAGCAGTATAGGCATGAATCGTGCTCATAACAGCCTTCTCAATCCCTATTTTATCCACTAATACTTTAGTAAGCGGCGCTAGACAATTAGTAGTGCAGGAAGCCATAGAAATTACTTGGTCACTGGCCTGTAATGCAGACTCATTAACGCCTAAAACAATAGTTTTAGTCGCCTCATCTTTAGCTGGCGCGCTAATAATGACCTTTTTAGCCCCAGCCTGAACATGGGCTAAAGCCTCTGCGCCGTTAGTAAAGCGGCCAGTTGATTCAATAACCAGGTCTATGCTCAAATTAGACCACGGCAGCTTGCTTGGATCTTTTTCCGCTAAAGCTAAATACTTATGCCCATCAACAATAATAGACTCATCATTATAGCTAATATCATGATTATAACGGCCGTAACAGCTATCATACTGTAAAAGATGAGCCAAGGTGTGGTTGTCAGTTAAATCGTTCATCGCCACAACCTCCAATTGAGGTTTAACAACCATAGCCTTAAAAACATTGCGGCCAATACGGCCAAAACCATTGATAGCTACTCTTAAAGGACGATCCATAAGTTTAATTTAAAATATAAATAAAATATAAAATGGCTCAATTGCCAGATTTTGTCTGAGCTAAACGCTCTTTTACCAAAGCTCTAACTTTGGCTAGCACCTCGTCAATAGTTAAATTAGTAGTATCTACCACTTCATCATAATTGGCTAAGTCATAAACGTCAATACCAAAATATTG
>CAZLFO010000077.1:0-3169 GCA_964558835.1 uncultured Gammaproteobacteria bacterium | reverse complement strand
TCTACACCAGTACCAACAATTGGCGCTTCACCCATTACCAGTGGTACAGCCTGACGTTGCATGTTAGTACCCATTAGAGCGCGAATACCATCATTGTGCTCTAAAAAAGGAATAAGCGATGTTCCAATAGATACAATTTGGTTAGCCGCTACTCCAATAAAATCAACATCATTAACATCAACTATAGCTGGCTGACCATAACGACGCCCTTCTGCTCGTTCCACCATAAAATGACGATGCTTATCTACCGGTATGGTAAAAGCAACCGTAGTAAATTTTTCTTCAATGGAAGCATCTAAGTACATAATTTCATCAGTAACTACTGGCACAATGGGAATAGTAACTAAGGTGCCTAATTTATCTTCTAGGGTTTGTGCTAGGGTTTTATCAATCACTTGATCAGCTTTAGCTAAAGTTAATTTTTTCTTAGTTTTGGGATCAGTCCAAATAATATCCTGACGTAAAGTCTGACCCAAAGTATTATCTATAGTATTTTGAACATCATGCAAAACCCGGCAATATGGCGCTTCAATAAAGCCAAAATCATTAATGCGGGCATAGCTGGCTAAATGACCAACTAAACCAATATTTGGTCCTTCCGGAGTAGCGATAGGACAAATACGGCTGTAATGAGTAGTGTGGACATCGCGCACTTCAAACCCAGCTCGTTCCCGCGCTAGGCCTCCTGGCCCTAAAGCTGACAAACGACGTTTATGTTCTAATTCCGCCAAAGGGTTAGTCTGGTCCATAAACTGCGACAGTTGAGATGACATAAAAAACTCCCGAACCACACTAATAACTGGCCGAGCGTTAATTAATTTATTAGGAGTAATTGCTCCTAACTCTAAAATACTCATTCGGTCGCGGACAATCCGCTCCATTCTGGCCAGTCCTACTCTAGTTTTATTCTGCAGTAATTCACCAATAGCCCTCACTCGACGATTACCTAAATGATCAATGTCGTCTTCTGGCTCCTGAGTAATATTTAAACGAATAATTTCTTTAATAATAGCCACCAAATCTTCAGGACGTAAGATACGTGTTTCTTTATTATTAGGGATATCAAAACCAAAACGCTGATTAAGTTTATAGCGTCCTACCCGCCCAAAATCATAACGGTCAAAACGAAAAAACATCGAATGGATTAATTGTTTAGCGTTCTCAGCAGTAGCTAAGTCACCGGGCCGAATTCGTTTATACACCTCTTTTAACCCTTCAGCTTCGTTTTTGGCTAAATCCTTGGCTATGGTAGCATCAATGTAGCTTATATCTTCAGCAATATCCACACCCACAAATAATTTCTTAATTTCTTCGTCAGTGCCATAGCCAAAAGCCCTAAGTAGGGCGGTTATCGCCACTTTACGCTTGCGGTCAATTCGCGCCCATATTACATTATTAACATCGGTTTCAATCTCAATCCAGGCCCCGCGATTAGGAATAATCTTAGCACCATAATATTTACGGCCCCGAATATTTTCGGCATTAAAAATAACGCCAGCACTACGAATTAATTGAGAAACCACTACTCGCTCAATTCCATTAATAATAAAGGTGCCGTTTTGGGTCATCAATGGAAAATCACCCAAAAATACTTCTTGAGTCATGGATTGACCAGTTTTTTTATTAACTAACCGCGCTCTCACCCTAAGCGAAGCTTCGTAGGTAATATTTTTGGCCTTACTTTCAGTTTCATTAAACTTAGGCTCATCAAAATAATAATTTATTAGATAAAGCTCTAAATCACGCCCCATAAAATCGCTGATCGGCGATATCTCGTCAAATAAATCAGCTAAACCTTCTTTTAAAAACCAGGCATATGATTTTTTTTGCACTTCAATTAAGTCTGGCAAGGGCATCAAAGCACTACGGTCAAGAAAATAGCGACGTTGACCAATAGTATGAACACTTTGGGAGGGGTGCGACATATTTTTTACAACAAAAAATTCTCAAGGCCAAATGGCTGATGAGTTAATAAAAAAATAAATTGTTTAATTTAAGCCATGGATAGGGGTATTATCTTATGGCTTCAATCAAAGACTAACAATAAAATGACCTTAATCTTGCCTAAAAACAATGGTCATTTGAATGTTTTTCTCTGATCTAAGCTTAGAATTGAGATTGACAATAAATCTTGTGATGTCTAGCCAATCTAATGTCTCCAGATTAGCAGAATGCTAACAAGCTGTCAAGAAAAAAACCCGACTTACGTCGGGTTTTGTATAATTGGTTAAAAAGCAATAGTAATGCCGGCGGTGACAATAGCCACCATGGACATTAATTTGATCAAAATGTTTAAAGCTGGACCGGATGTATCTTTACATGGATCTCCAACCATATCGCCAATCACTGCAGCTTTATGGGCCTGCGAACCTTTGCCGCCAAAATTACCCTCTTCAACATATTTTTTGGCATTGTCCCAGGCTCCTCCAGCATTGGCCAAAAATATCGCCATACCAAAACCAGTAGTCATAGCGCTTAAAAGTAGTCCCATAACGCCAGCAACACCTAATAATATCCCAATTATTACTGGAGCTACAATGGCCAATAGTGCTGGGGCAAACATTGCCTTCTGGGCGCCCTTAGTAGAAATCCGAATACATCTTTGGTAATCAGGCTCCTCCAGACCATCCAAAATTTTAGAATTACTGAATTGACGACGAACCTCAGCTACCATTTTTCTGGCAACCTTATCGACTGCCCCAATTGTCAATCCAATAAACACCAAAACCAGCATAGCACCAATAAAAGCACCAATAATGAATTTAGGATTCATGATATTGATCTGATAGTAATTTACCAGATCAATGATGCTAGCCTTATTTATGGGAATATTCTGTAGGCTGGTATTGCCTGCCCTGACTAAAGCCAGCTTTATTTCTTCAATATATGAAGCTAATAAGGCCATAGCCGTTAAAGCAGCCGACCCAATGGCGAATCCTTTACCGGTTGCTGCAGTAGTATTACCAACAGCATCTAGCATGTCAGTCCTTTGCCGCACGCTATGCGGTAATTTGGCCATCTCAGCATTACCACCGGCATTATCAGCAATGGCCCCAAAGGCATCGGTCGCTAGTACAAATCCAAGATTGGCTAGCATACCAACTGCTGCCAAGGAGATACCGGCCAGTCCCAAACTAATATTACTTAAGTTAAATCCAGAAGCACAATA
>CAZLFO010000076.1:0-3170 GCA_964558835.1 uncultured Gammaproteobacteria bacterium | reverse complement strand
AGGGACCAGTCCTGGGTCCCTTTCACCTGGAGCCAATCCTCTGCAGGTAGATGACCCTTGGCATCAACAGCCAACAACTGTTGATTGTTAGCGTTTAGGCCTACCTCCACCCTGGCTGTATTACTACTACAGCCATTAATAACAAACAGGGCAGAAATAGCAATAAGGGCAAAAATAGCAAATCTTTGGTGTCTCATTTGGCACCTCCTATTATTTTTTTGTTATATTTTTTAGGTACTATAGAAATATAATAACACATAAAATTTAATTTGTCAATAATTGACAAAGCTACAATTTCTGAGATAATTAACTTATGCTAGTTTAATTAAACTAGCTTTTTTTATCAGCTAATTTTTTCTATGTCTGAATTAATGAATGCCATTAAACTTATCTGTGAGGAAAAAAACCTCAACTATGAAGCAGTTATTGAGGCTATTGAATCAGCCTTAGCCGCAGCCTATCGTAAAGACTATGGCGACAAAAATCAAAACATTAAAGTTAAGTTTAATGAAGACCTTTCTAAGATTAGAATCTATGATGTTAAAACAGTGGTGGAAGACATCCCCCTCCCAACCTTTAATGCCCCACTAACCTTAGAGAGTTTACAAGAATCAACTGTAGCTATAGACCAGGAGACTAAGGGATTAACTACAGGGCGTGAAGACCAGCTACCGACAGAAATGCACGATGAAAACGGGGAAATTATTAAAAAATTTAATCCTAAAACTGAAATTCAACTTAGTGAGGCTAAATTAATTAAACCTAATGCTAAAGTGGGCGATGAAATTATTGTTGAATTACCAACCCATACAGAATATGGTCGCATGGCCGCTCAAACCGCCAAACAAGTAATCATCCAGAAATTAAGAGAGGCTGAACGTGATATGATTTATGAAGACTTTAAAGACAAAGAAAAGGAAGTAATCAGTGGAATTGTCCAACGCCGTGAAGGCCATAATATCTTAGTAGATGTAGGAAAAACTGTCGGAATTATCCCGCCCCAATACCAAATAGCTAGCGAAAATTACCGCCCCAATAGTCGTATTAAGGTCTTTGTTGAAGAAGTCCGAGTAAGTAATCGGGGGCCGGAGATTGTCCTATCCAGAACAGCTGATGAAATTCTTAGTAAAGTCTTCTATCTAGAAATCCCAGAAATATCTAATGGCCTAGTAGACTTAAAGGCAGTGGCTCGAGAAGCTGGTAGTCGTTCTAAGGTGGCAGTGGCCGCTAATAGTGATAATGTTGACCCCATTGGCTCTTGTGTCGGCCAACGAGGCTCGCGAATCCAAACTATAATTAATGAAGTTGGCGGTGAAAAGATTGATATTATTGAATATAGTGACGATCCTAGTAAGTTTATTGCTAATGCTCTGGCACCGGCAAAAATTGAACAAGTCAATCTAAATTATGAAAATAAGCAAGCAACTGTTATTGTTGATCCAGAACAATTATCATTAGCTATTGGTCGAGATGGCCAAAATGTTCGCCTCGCCGCTAGATTAACCGGCTGGCGTTTAGATATCATTAGTACAACTGATAAAACTAATGAAGCTCCAGCCAAAGAAGCTTTAAAAAAAGAAAAGACTAATAAAACTACTTCAGAAAAAAAAGTTAAAAAACAAGCTTCCACAACAACAACCAAAAAAACAACTAAAAGAACTAGTACCCCTGTCTCAAAAACTAAAAAAATTACTACCAAGAAATAAAGTTTATGATTTTTTTCCGTTATGGTATAGAAAGTTTTCAAATTCAGCGGGATTATAAACAACAATTAAAAACATTAGATTCTAATGTTGCCACTAATCTGCAATCTTTTGAGGTACCTGAAGCAGATTGGCTAGAACTCAACAATGTTCTTCATAATCAGTCTCTTTTTCACTCCACTAAAATTATTACCCTCAATAATTTATTTGCTGGTAAAAATTCAGCTGTAGAAAATGGTTTGATCAATGAATTAAAAAATGGGGCAACACTTGAATTACCATCTACTTATTTATTTATCAATGACTGTAATCTAGAAATGAAATATCGAGCAGGAAAATATCAGCCAGTAATTCTTGGTGGTGATGGACGAATCAGGCCACTTAATAAAAATCAACAAGAGTTATTTTTACTCCTTACCCCAAAAGCTCAATTAACAAAATATTATCCTAAACTAAAAGGGCCAGACACGGAGAAATTTCTCAATCAGCTTATTCAAGAAAAAGATGTAGAACTAACCCCAGCCGCTAAAAAACTATTATTAGAGCTAACTGGTGGCAATTTTTGGCAGATTTACCATGAACTTAATAAATTAACTAATTATCTCGCTGGTAGCGACCATAAAAAAGCCATTGACATAGAGGACATCAATCTTTTAGTAAATAATACCACTAAACATTTATTTGAATTTATAGAGGCCTTTTGTAACCAAAAACTAGTTCAGGCAACAAAATTAATTGAAGAACTTTTTAATAATGAAGATAATATTGCCAGTGGCCTAGCTCTACTGAACCGGCAGATACTCCAATTTCTAGATATTAAAGCTCGCCTTTTGGCTGGACAACCGTCAATAGAAATTGAAAAATCACTAAATTTACCAAAAAGTGTCAATCAAAAATTAATTAATCAAGCCTCAACACTAAAAATAGATAATTTAGTTCAATTATTAGACAATTTAACAAAATTTAATTGGTCTACTAAAAGAGGCCATGGCAATGAAACAGCTCTTTTTTCCCTGCTTACTATCGCTCACGCTAAATAATTATTTACGAATTGGAACTACAATATATTGATACTCCTCACTGCCGGGTAAGGTTATTTTACAGGCACTGACATCGTCAATTATTTTTAATAATACCTGATTAGCGGATAACACATTAAGACAATCTAATAAATAACGATAATTTAAACGAATAGAGTTATCTTTGCCATTTATTTTAGCGGCTAATTCAGCCTGATGACTACCAACTTGGCCTGATACAGCCTCTACTACTATTTGTTGCTGATCACTATTAATAGTTAAATCAATAGCGTTAGAGTTAGCACTAAAAATTGAAGCCATTTTTATAGCTCTTAAAAGTTCTCCCCGGTCAATAGTAATTTCAGTTTTAAAATTAGTAGGAATAACCTGAACATAATCAGGATAATGTCCTTCAATTAAACGAGACACCATTTCTACGCCTTGATAA
>CAZLFO010000075.1:0-3277 GCA_964558835.1 uncultured Gammaproteobacteria bacterium | reverse complement strand
CTCAGTATTATTAATTGGGGCAGCTTGAGTATTAAAGGGCTGGCTCATTAATCCCAACGATACCAAAAATATTAGCCAGACTAATAACTTACTATATTTTATTATATTGAGGCGGTGCTTCATAACCAATTTATCTTATGGTGATATTATAGCAAAAGAAATAAAAATTGGAAAATTATTGTTGACATTGTGGACAAAAATGAGTACCTCGACCAGCTAAAATAGTCTTTTGAATTATTTGTCCGCAATAATAACATTGTTGATCCGCTCGCCCATAAACTTGTAAATAATGAACAAAATTACCTTTCTGTCCACGGCCATCACGATAGTCGCTAAAGGTTGTACCACGATATTTAATAGCTTCAGTCAATACTATTCTAATGGCCGATACCAGTTTATTAATTTCCACCAAAGATATCTGACACGCCAAACGATCTGGCCTAATACCAGCCCTAAATAAAGATTCATCAGTATAGATATTGCCCAGGCCGGTTATATATTTTTGATTTAAAAGCAGTGGCTTAATACGAGAACGTGGCTTTTGCGCCAGAAGAAGTTGTAGAAATTCCTCAGTAAAATTTTTACTTAATGGTTCAACACCTAATTTATTTTGATAGTCCCGCCATTCAGCTTTATTCATTAATTTTATCCAGCCAAATCTTCTGGCATCATTAAAGAATAAAGTGCTACCATCAAAAAAATTTATTATTAAACGAGTTGTGTTGTTGGGCCAGGTAGGTTGAGTAACTGTAGCTAAATCATCGGTAGGATGCCCGCCGGCTAGCCATTTTGTACCCTTTGCCCAAATTAATTGGCCGGTCATTTTTAAGTGGATTACCAAATAATAACTATTAGCTAATTTTATGGCTATATGTTTACCCCTCCTTGAAACATCTGATATTTTTTGTCCAATAATTAATGACTGCCGACGAGCTTCATTGAAGCCAGCAAATTGGTGGTCTAAAGCAATAACCTCTTTAATGTCTTTATTGACTATTAGTTCTTTAAGATCTCTGATAATTGTTTCTACCTCAGGTAATTCAGGCATATCTAATGTCTTTTACTGGAGGCCATGACTGCGCTCCCCTAACCCTTAAAATAATAGCTGACTGTCGGGCAGCAGTCTGCAATGATTGGCGGATATTATTAGTTATAATAAAATTAGCAATAAATGTCCCGCTAAAGGCATCGCCCACCCCGGTGGTATCTACAACATTTTTAGCTAAATAAGCTGTTTGATGAATTAGTTGCTCACCATCATAGGACCAAGCCCCCTCTTTATCCTTAGTAATAATTACCAAGTGGGGACCATAGCTTGCCACCCTTTTTATTAATAAATCAATATTGTGGTTATAGGTTTTAATTTGTTGCGGCTTTAAAGAATTATCCGTAGAAACTAACTGCAGGGCTTCATCATGGTTGATAATAAAAATAGCCGTTCTACTTAAAAATTTTTTAAGCTTAGCAACGCCAGCTAAAAGCTGAGTTTGACCTGGATTCCAGGCTATTAATTTATTAGAACTAAAAATATTAACTAAATTTTTATACCAATTGTGGCCGCTTAAAGAAGAAATATATAGCCACGGGCTACTAAGAGTGGCCATAGTATTGGGGTTAATAGTCATTAAGTCATTAGCGCCTCGATAACAGATAGCGCTATGTTCTCCGTCTTTACCAATTAATATGACCGACACGGCTGATTGCTGTTTAGCAATAACTTGAACATAATGACTATCAATACCATGGAACTTTAAATTTTTTAAGATATTACTTCCCCGTTGATCATCTCCAACGGCGGTCATAATAGTGGATTTTAAGCCATAGCGAGTGGCAGCTACTGCCACATTACTGGCTCCACCCCCGTAAGTTAGAAAACTTTTCTCGGCTAATATTTTAGCCCCGTATTCAATAGCTAACAATTTTTGCGCTAAAATATCCTGAGAATTATCTATCAGCTGGTAATTATCAATAGTTAAGAATAAATCTTCTGTAGCTCCGCCAATAATAGTTAAAGCAAATCGCTTTTTCATACTTATAATTTTATTTTGTCTAGAGAAATTCATCTAAAGTAACCTTAATAATTAATTGTCGTCCACCTCGTAAAACCCGTAAACCAATAGTTTGACCGGGACGATATTGCTGAATTTTTTGGGTAAGACTAAGCTGTTCATTAAGTGGCTGAGCATTAATTTCTAAAATGATATCATTAGCTTGAAGTCCAGCTTTTTGGGCTGGCGAATTGGGCATAATAGCTGGCTGATCTGGACTATCTACCAGCCAAGCACCCTGAGTTACTGGTAAGTTATTCTCAGCAGCTAAATCTTCATTAAGCATAATATAGTTCACCCCTAGTCTTGGTCTAATAATACGGCCGGTTTGTTTAACACTTGTAATAACCGATTTAGCATCATTAATAGGAATAGCAAAACCAATAGCATCGCCGCTAGTATCAATAGCAACATTAATGCCCACCACTTCTCCTTTCAAGTTAATTAAAGGACCCCCTGAATTACCAGGGTTAATTTGAGCATCGGTCTGAATAACATTAGTTAAATTAGTTTCATCACCTTCATCATCACTAGCATAAAGATTGCGACCAATACCACTTACAATACCTTTGGTTGCGCTATTTTGGTAACGGCCCAAGGCATTACCAATGGCTATAACAGTTGAGCCCAAATGTAATTTATCGCTATCGCCTAGCTGAACAATGGGGAGATTTTTATCAAAAATTTTTAGGATAGCCAGATCATTAAGTGGATCAACCCCAATAAATTGAGCATAATAATTCTTGCCAGATTGAAAATGAATTCTATATTCACCCTGCTCTTTTTGATTAACTACATGACGATTAGTTAAAATAAGCCCATCGCTCGAAATAACAAAGCCAGTGCCTGAACCGACAACAATTTTTTGGGTAGTTATGACACCATTAATATTTTGGGGTACTCTTTTAGTTACCGTGATACTGACTACGGCTGGTAGGACTTTATCAATAGCAGCAATGGTTGCTGTTTCTTCAGCAAATTCATTTATAGTTTTAGCATTTTCCGCCAATAACGGTTTATGGGGATAAATAACGGCTATTAATGTTAATCCTAAACATAAGATAGATCGTTTAATATTCATAGATTGTAATTAATTTTTGACAAGTTATAATGATTAAGTTATGATGAAAAAAGTTTTCGGGGATCGTCTAATGGTAGGACAGTGGCCTTTGGAGCCATTAATCGAGGTTCGAATCCTTGTCCCCGAGCTATTTTAATGGTAAATAACT
>CAZLFO010000074.1:0-3382 GCA_964558835.1 uncultured Gammaproteobacteria bacterium | reverse complement strand
TAAGAAAAACTGCTGTCAGCATACCAAAAAAGCCCTGAAAAAGCAAGGTAAAAAATACCAACTATATCTTTAGCAGTAAGACCCAGCAGCAACCTTGGAAAGCTACCAAATTTTTAGATATAATCTAAATCTTAGATAATAAAAACCGCATAGAAATTCTATGCGGTTAAAACATTAATGAATCTTGACGACCCTAATAGTCGTCACTTTTTTATTGTCCTCTGTCGCTCTAATAAAATAGAGTCCAGCAGGACATTGTTGATTTCTATTATTGCAGCCATCCCAGTAAATTTCCTGAGATTTGGCCTTATTTACTAATTCTTTTACTTTTTGTCCTTTAATATTATAAATTTCAACCCTGGCATTACTATTTTTTATTTTAATAGTAGTGCCAGTACCCCCGAAAGGATTGGGGTAACAACTAATTGAAGCCACTGCTGGAGTAGTGGGGTCATCAACCAAGGTTGGAGATCCCAGCTGACGCGCAATGGCGCCAACAAAACTAACCCCCTCAGGCATTGTAAACTCAATTCGGTCCCGAGTTATAGTCTCAGGAAAAGGATTAATAGATCCAAAACTGAAACGCAATAACTCTCCTCGGTCTATAAAAACCGATTGACTCCAATGGCGGCCATCAGCATATCGCCCCTGCACGGCATAAATATTATGATAGCCGTCGGGCATAATACTGATGCTCTGCCCACTAACCTCTGGGTTAATAATTTCATATCCTTGGTCGCCATATTCAAATGGCTGACCAATCCCCAAAGAAGCGACTAGGGGATCATCAGGATAACGCAGCCATAAATTAATCAAAAAAAAGTTAATACTATCGAACCAGGGTGTGGCGACATTACTCGCCGAAAAATTTAACCCCGGTGAATAGAAATAATTACAGAAGGCCAGGCCATAATAGCCGCTAAACGCTGACATGGCGATTGATATATCTGCTACATCAACCACCCCGTCATTATTCACATCACCTTTAAAACGATTATGATTAACGACGAACAGCCGCCGAAAATCATTCACCGTGTTGGTCCACGTAACATGGCCAACACCCCAACATATCCGGCAATCTAGGTCAATAATCACCGGATAATTATCGTCAATCGGGACATTTTGCGGCTCACAATGCAAAGCACTGAGAACCATAAAAGGTCCAGTCCATGAATCTAAATTATTAGCCGTCCAGGCTAATCTATACATCCATGGATCCTGCTGTTCATATATATAGACCCCGTTGGCTATTAGAAAATCCTCGCCAAAGGGCATAACATGTATCTGATCTTCACCCCATACTAGCTGATAGTTATAGCATAGCATCTGAAATTCCAAATACTGCACAGTATCTGCCTCGACTCCAGCATAAAAATGAAGCTGTTGTCCAGGAAATAAAAATAAAGTATCTGGGCTAGGACTCTGGGAATTGGAACTATAAATTCCCACCCCGAACAGTGCCGTCATCAGGACGGCTAAAATACTAGTAAATAGTGTCTTTTTCATTTTAGACACCTCCTTTTTATTTTTTATGGTTGTTAAAGAACTTTTCTAATAATTATCACATAATTTTTATTTTGTCAAGGTAAAAATATGATTTCTTCAATAAAATTAAAGTTAACCAATAATATATAATACTAATAATTATCCGCCAATAATAAGGCCAGTCAATTATAAAACCCGCTAAGGGTAAATTGGCTAAATACTTAATAATTATAAGCAAAACAGTCAGCAACCAGCCAGCGGGCGCAAAAATAAAAACCTGGCCAGCTGGCCATAACCAAGCTACCGGACTGGCAAATAAAAGAAAAATAGTAAGCCAAGGCAAGGCCCAAACAACAAGCAGATTGGCTACGGGAGCAATTAACGAAATCTGGCCAAATTGCCAAAAAATAAGGGGCCAACTCCACATCTGGGCGGCCAAGGTTACGGCTAAATTATCCCGAATAAAGGGATAACGAATCAACGGTAATCGTTTAATGATATTGGTCCACCAGTCAGTCCAGGTCATTAAGCCTAAAACTGCTAAATAGGAAAGCCCAAAACCTAAATCACCCCACAAATAAAAAGGGTTAACCAGGAGCATAAGGCTAGCGCTAATTAGTAGTAAGTGGTAGACCTGGTCTGTTCGACCTAACTGTCGGCCCCAGAGTGTTAAAAGACCCAATAGCCCGGCCCGAACGGCTGAAGCCGGGCATCCAATAAGGGCTAGATATACCACAATAACTATGCTAGTGACGGTAGAAGCCAGCAGGCGCGGACAACGCAAGAGAAGTAAATTATTAAATAATAAGATTATAAGTAAGCTAATATTAAAACCTGACACGGCGGTAATATGGCTGAGACCAGTAATAGCTAAATTATGACGCCACTCCGCTGACAAACGACTCGCTCCACCCCAAATAAGAGGACCAGCTAGACTAGCGGCCGGCTCAGGTAGGCTAGTAGTTAGCACTTCAGCCAGATGCTGTTGGCCATTAACTAATCTAAGCCATAAATTCAACGGCCGACGACCCACTAACTGCCGTTTTTCACCAGCCATTATAACTTCTATTCTCCGACTAAATAAAGAATAACGATAACTAAACACTCCACCTACTGGCCAAGGTTTTAATTTACCGCTAAACTGCCATTCTTCACCCACTTTACTATCTAGCCAGTTATCTGGACCATAAATCATCGCCCGACCATTGAACTTTATAACTTCATGACCGCACTGAGCTAACTTAACTTTAACAATAAGCTGGGAACCACCGTTACTGCGAGGTTGCGGCTGACCCACAATTTCGCCCCGCATGGTCATAACCTTGTTAGAACAAATCAATTGACTGATAATCGCCTCTTTAGTAACTAGGGCCAAATGCGCCCGGCCAAAACCAAGAGCTAGACATAAAATAATTAACCATCTTCTCTTGAAGGATAAAACACTACTGCCACAGGCTAATCCTGCTAGCCCGCCATAATAATATATAACTGGCCACTGTTCAGGCCATAAACCAGCTATAGCTAAACCAATAATAAAGGCCAGCCATGGGTAGCTAGACCAATTAGATTGTCCCCCTCCTACTAACATTATGTTTGTTTATTTATTAAGACTGCTTATTGCGTCTTGCTAGATCCCATAAAAGATAAGCGCGGATAAACTCATCAAGATAGCCATCAAGAACAGCATCTACGTCGGTGGTGGTCATATTAGTGCGGTGGTCTTTAATTAACCGCTTACCATAAAGAAAATAAGACCTAACCTGCAATCCCCAATCGGCCTTAACTTGCCCACCCTTTAAGGCTTGCCGTTGTTTTTCTAACTCCTCCGCTTCCTGCCTGGCTAATTTAGAACGCAATATAGCTAAGGCTAAAGCCTTATTTTGATGCTGTGAACGTT
>CAZLFO010000073.1:0-3407 GCA_964558835.1 uncultured Gammaproteobacteria bacterium | reverse complement strand
CTCCCAGCTAGTGCGGGGTTTAGATTATTATGACCGCACTGTTTTTGAGGTAGTTATGCCTAGCGCCTCAGCTCAACGGCCCTTGGCTCTAGGGGGTGGTGGTCGTTATGATCATTTGGTTGAATCTTTTGGTGGACGGCCGACGCCGGCCTGTGGTTTTGCCTTAGGCATAGAAAGATTATTACTGAATCTTGAGCCTCATAAGGTTGCAGCTAGTAAGGAGCGGCCAGATGTCTTTTTGGCTCAATTAGGTGAAGGGCCGCGTCTTAAGTCTTTACGGCTGTTTGAAGAATTGCGGCAAGCTGGTTTAGCCGTGCACCAGTCTTTTACTAAAGAAAGTTTAAAGGGTCAACTGGCTATTGCCAATCAGCTAAAAGTAAAATATACTTTAATTTTAGGACAGAAGGAATTATTAGATGGCACGATTTTATTGCGCGATATGGAGTCAGGGTCGCAGGAGGTAGTGGATTTTAAGAAAATTAAGCCCATTTTACTGAAGCGACTAACGAAAACTAGATAATTTATTTATATAATAACTAGAAAGGTAGAATAATTATGGTGGAATTTAAACGTAAACCGGGAGAAAGCTTTGAGAGCTTTATTAGACGTTTTAATAAACGTCTACAGCTTGATGGCAGATTGATGCTAGCTCGGGAGAAACATTATTTTCACAAAAAACCCAATAAACGGCAAGTGCGTCAAAGCGCCTTGGTGCGTCAAGCCTTGCGGGAAAAAAGGGAATATCTAGGAAAGATTGGTCAGCTTAAGGATGGCTTTCGCCAATAATGCTGAGTTATATTAATGAAAAATAAAGACCGCTTTAGTGGTCTTTATTTTTTTTAGCTGACGGTTGTTGGGCAGAAGAATGTTGTGGCCACCAATGTCGAGGATTAGCCAAGCTCATTAGACGGTTCATTGGTGAGGGCTTCAGGTGCTGTTTAATAGCATTTTTAGCTTTAGTGGTTTTGACGAATTTGAGCCAAGCTGGGTCGGGGCTAGTTTGTTGTTTATCAATAATGATTTCTACTATATCATTGTTGTGCAGCGGTTCATCAAGTCGGCTGATTTTATTATTAATTAATACTCCTTGCGCCTTGTTGCCAATGTCTGTATGAACGGCATAGGCAAAATCAATAGGGGTAGAGCCAGCTGGCAGTTCATAAATATCGCCCTTAGGACTTAAAACAAAAAGACGGTCACTAAAGACATCTAGATATAATTGTTGAATAAAGGTTTTAGTATCTGGACTATTTTTCTGGGCGTTTAATATTTCTTGAATCCAGCCAACATGAGGAGCTGGCTGTTGACTGCCGTATTTTTTATAGCTCCAATAGGCGGCCATACCATATTGGGCTTGTTCATGTATTTCTGGTGTTCTAATTTGGAATTCGGTAGCTTTACCTTCGGGCCCAAAGACAGTAGTATGTAAACTTTGGTAACCATTAGGTTTCGGTAAGGCAATATAATCTTTGAAGCGGCTCATATTGGGCCGCCAGAGATTATGAATAACTCCCAAGGTACGGTAGCAGTTGTCAATATCAGGGACAATTACTCGCAGGGCGAAGACATCATAGATTTCATTAAATTTACGGTTTTTGTCTTGCATCTTTTGCCAGATACTATACAAATGTTTAAATCGTCCATTAATTTCGTGGGGAATGCCTAATTTATCTAGGGCTTGACTTAACTCTTTAGTCATTCGTTTAATGTATTGATTTAGCTCTAGCTTCTTGTCCACCTTATATTTCTGGGATAATTCTTGGTATTCCGCAGGATGTAGATATTTGAAACACAAATCTTCCATTTGCCATTTGAGGTGCCAAATACCAAGAAGATCGGCAATGGGGACATAGATATCTAATGTTTCATTAGCAATGGCCTGTCGTTTGGTATCTGGCAGATATTCTAAGGTTCTTAGATTATGCAAGCGGTCGGCAAACTTTATAAAGATGACCCGCACATCTTTAGCCATCGCGAGAAACATTTTTTTAAGACTTTCGCGGTATCTAGTTTGGCCATGATATTCCAGGCTACTAAGTTTGGTGACGCTATCTACTAAGAAAGCGATATCTTCACCAAAAATTTTTTTAATATCGGCTAATTTATATTTAGTGTCTTCGGGCACGTCATGTAACAGACCAGCGGCAATAGTTTTGGCATCTAATTTCATTTGCGCCAGAATAAAAGCAGTTTGAAGCGGATGTTCTAGATATGGCTCGCCGGTTATTCTTTTTTGCCCCCGATGGGCTTGAGCCGCAAAATTATAAGCTGATTTTATTAATGTTATATCGTCTTCAGACAATAGATGATGTTTAGCTTGAGCGACAACTTGATTAATAGTCATAAACTCTTGTTAGTTTGAGGTAGCTTATGCTATACTACAACGATAGTTTAATTTTTCTACTCAGTCAAAATTAACATGGTTAGTTTATTACATCGTCTTGCTTACCTTGGAGTCACTTTGGCTATAGCGGTTGTAGTGGGTTTGCCATTAGCGGCCATGGCCCAGGGTAATTTAACTGAAGAGGATTTGGGGGTAGAGCATATGGCTCAGACTGGCCTATCTCGGGAAGATCCACGGATAGTTGTTGCGCGGATTATTCAAATTGCCCTAGGATTTTTAGGAACTATTACAGTGGTGCTAGTTATTTATGCTGGCTTTCTCTGGATGACTAGTCAGGGTAATAGCGATAAGGTAGATAAGGCTAAAAAAATATTAAAATCAGCAGTTATTGGACTCATAATTATTTTATCTTCTTTTGCTATCGTTACTTTTATTATTAATAAGCTATTGGGAGTGGAAGGTGGCGGTGGAGGAGGTGGCGGTGGCAATGTGTCTCCTAATGCAGGTAATGTTAGCCTGGGAGCCCTGGGTAATGGAATTATTGAAAGTGTTTATCCGGAGCCAGGACAAACCGATGTACCAAGAAATACTGGTATTATTGTGACTTTTCGGGAGAAGATGAAAGTTTCCACCATTTGTCAGGAGGGTGACGATGCGGCTGGAGTTTGTAATAATGCTCATATAGTAGCGGATAATGTTAAATTTTTTAAAACAGCTGATGGGGATAATCCAGGCACTAATTTAGCGTTTAATAAGGTAAGAGTCAGTACCAATAACGGCAAAATTTTTGTTTTTGCCCCGACCGAGTATCTAGGTTCACCCAGCGGTAATGTTTGGCAGTCAGTTAAGCTGACTACTGGCATTAAGAAGGCTAATGACCAGCCAGCTTTTACCAGTGATTTTGCTTGGCAGTTTGAAGTTAGCTCCCGAGTTGATTTAACCCCGCCGCAAGTTAAGTCAGGCGGTATTTTTCCTGTGCCGGATGATGGTCGAGATATTCACCTGGGGGTTCAGGCGGCTCAGCCAGCAACTTCCTCTATTTTAGTAATGACTTCGCCTCAAC
>CAZLFO010000072.1:0-3426 GCA_964558835.1 uncultured Gammaproteobacteria bacterium | reverse complement strand
AGCTACCTTAGAGATATTAAATCGTCCTTTTTGGCGTCGTAAAGCTATGGCCAATTTAGCTGGGAAATCGCGAACATTAGATATTTTACCTCAGTAATGGGAGGTTTAATCATTGTTGCCGATTTATTATTTAGTAGGCTTTTGCCAGAGTTGATCAAAAAAATTGAGCAAATTATTGCTAGTCTTAATTTTCATTTTACTGCTAGTGATTTTTGCTTGAGCCGGTAAAAATACCTGATCTATACCTATTTTAATGGCCTCTTTAAGGCGCATCTCTAATTTGCCGATTGGTCTAATTTCACCAGCCAGCCCCACTTCTCCTAAGAAGAGAGTCTTATTTGGCAGAGGTTGATTATAATAGCTAGAGGCAATAGCGGCGCAAACTGCTAAGTCTAGGGCTGTTTCGTTAATTTTGAGACCACCAGCGACACTAACAATAACATCTTGGTCGGCTAGATTTATTTTGGTTTGTTTACTTAAAACAGTAGTTAGAATTTGTAAGCGGTTGGAGTCAAAGCCAATGGCTTTACGTTGGGGATAGCCAAAATAAGTTTTACTAACCAGAGCTTGTACTTCTAATAAAAAAGGGCGACTACCTTCCATGAGACAGCTAATCGCTGAGCCACTAGCTCCTTGTAGTGGTTGGATAAAAAGGCCAGTAGTTTTTTCTAATTGGCGAAAACCATGGCCAGTCATTTCTAGGAGCCCGACTTCATTAGTGGAGCCAAAACGATTTTTACTAGCTCTAATGAGACTGTAACTATGCTGTGGTTCATTTTCTAAATAGATAACCGTATCTACTAAGTGTTCCAGGGTTTTTGGTCCAGCCACCACGCCTTCTTTAGTTAAATGGCCGATTAAAATAATTGTAATATTATATTCCTTAGCTAATTCTAAGAATTTAATAGTGCAGGCTTTAATTTGATTAACACTGCCAGGCTCAGATGGTACTTCGTCTGAGTAGACCGTTTGGATAGAGTCAATAATCAATAGCTGGGGCTTATATTTAATGGCTGTCGCCACAATAGTTTCAGCATTAGTTTCACTAGCAAAAGTCATTTTTTGAGGTTGATAATTTAATCTATCCAGTCGCATTTTGACTTGTTGAGCTGATTCTTCACCACTAATATAAATTATAGATAGTTGGGAATCTAGAGCTTGAGCTATTTGAGCTACTAAAGTTGATTTACCACAGCCCGGTTCACCACTTAGCAGTATAAGTGAACCGGGGACTAGACCACCACCTAATACTCGGTCAACTTCACTAAGATGAGTAGCATAGCGAGCGACAGGCTTATTCGGTAATTCATGCCATTTAACTAGTTGAGCTGGCTTGTTGTTAGATAATTGTTGTCTAGGTCCAGTTTGATTTTTAGTTATTGTTTCTTCGACCATGGTACCCCAGGCGCCGCATTCACTACAACGCCCCGACCACTTAGGTGCTTGAGCTCCACATTTAGTACAAGTAAATATAGTTGGCATGAGGATAAATTTAGGGTCATTGATTTAAATCATTGTTTGATTGGGCTAATTCATAATCAATGACTGTTTTTAGTTCTTCCCAGGTGAGTTTTCCTAAGAAATCTCGGTTATTAACATAGATATATGGAGTAGCGCTTATGCCCAGGGCATCGGCTTCTTGCCAGTTTTTATTAATAAGATTGTCGGCTAGACCATTGACTTCTTGCAGGCATTGGCGAAAGAGGTTTACATCCAAGCCCGCCTTGACAGCAGTTATTTCTAGATCAGTCGGTTGTAGTGATTTGCCGGCCAGTAATGTATCATGATACTCCCAGAAACGATCTTGTAAAAAAGCGCAACGACCGGCTTTGGCGGCTTGATATGACAAACTGGAAGTATTTTTTTCTGGCAGGTCTTTCCAAATTATTTTAATTTGCTCTGGATAAATATTTAGAGCTTGCTCAAAAATTTGTTCTTGTTCTTGGCAAAAAGTGCAAGCAAAATCACCGAAATAAACTATGTAAATAAGGGGTTGTTCGGCGCCACGACTAGGATCATCAGGAGAAATAATTGGTCCGTTTAGAATTTTGGGACTAATAGTTGTTTTGGTGGTTAAGCTGCCATTATTGTTTATTTGTTCTTCAAAATTGTCCTTTAAGGTATAAATTGTGGTAGGTCCAGCTGTAGATTGGCTGGTTATCCATTTGGGCCAGTTAAGGATCACGCTAATAAGTAATACTAGGCAGACCCCAGCGCAGGCTAAAAGAATACTAATAATCCAAGGGTTATCTAGTGTTTGGTGTAAATTGAGCTTTTTTTTCTTGGTTGTTTTGGCCATATTTTAGTTTATTAACGTAGTTTAATTTGGCGAATTACGCCAGTATTTTTATCAGTTAAAAATAATTTAGAGCCATCAGGGCTTATCATCATACTGCCCACCGTAATACTATTATCTGGAATGGCGATTAATTGTTTACTGCCAGTTTTAGTGTTGATTTTATATATATAATCTGGCGTTTGGTTGGCTAGGGCGGGCATAAGACCAGCGCCATAGTCTAGATTAGTAGGGACGGCACAATATATTTCTTCATTACTAGCAAAAGTACATTTTTCAGCCCAGGTTTGTAGATTGAGTCTTTGCCGATTTTCACCGATTTGACTACCAGAAGCATCAGCTATCCAGAGCATTGGTTTCATTTCGTTGTCGCTAGAATAGACGCTATAAAGCATTTTATCGCCCTGAGGAGACCATTGATACTGAAAACCACGCCCAGGCACTACCATTGATTTAAAGTTTTCACCATGCAATCCTAAAAAGTATATAGTTTGTCGGTCATAGTCTAGTCCTTCGGCATATAAAGCAACTACTTGATTATTTGGCGACCAACCAGGATAAACTTTTTGGTCATTTTCTCCAATAAATTCAATTACTTGTGCTCCGCTACCATCGCTGTTGGCAGTAGCTAAAAAGTGGCTATCAACATCCATGCCAATACTTTTCATAACTAATTGGTTGCCATTGGGAGAAAAATTAAAATTTTCCCAATGTTTTGGCAGGGTTACTTGCTGTTGTTTATTAAAGTCATAGATAACGTTGCTACCATCGGGATATTCTAAAACAGCTTTATCAGCATTTTTAGACCAAGTTACTTGCTGAACATCATGGAAAACTTTATTAGATAGGGGACTAGTGGTGCCATCTTCGCTTACTTTATAAAATTTACCTTCAAAGGGGTCGTAATATTGAATATCACCCGTCTGGTTATTAATAGTTGGGTTAATGGTTAGACTGTTAATAACTGGTTCAGTTTTGGTTATGCCCCCCTTGGCCTTGCTGTCAATTTGTTCTTCCTGACTAGGTATATAAGAAACACTGCTACTTTCACCACCTGCTTCTGGTAAGTTGCCAGTGCCACCGGAGCTAGTGGGTTGGATGTTGGCGTTGGGTCCAGCCTCGGGGAAACC
>CAZLFO010000071.1:0-3456 GCA_964558835.1 uncultured Gammaproteobacteria bacterium | reverse complement strand
TAATAACCTGGAGCCACTTTAGACGCCTCCTGTTTCCTGGCAAGTTCTTCTAGCTCTTCTATGGTTTCAAAAGCTGGATAGGCTTGACCGGTTACTATTAATTGTTTAACAAATGTCTGGTAAATAGAGGCCCGCTTACTTTGCTTATATGGTCCATAGGCCCCGGTTTCCCGATCTAGTTCTATTTCACCTTCATCTAGCGTCAGGCCAAAATGACTAAGAGAATTAATAATCAGCTCTAAAGCCCCAGGTACTGCCCGCTTGCTATCTGTATCTTCAATCCGCAAGAAAAAAATACCCCCTGATTGATGAGCTAATCGCTCAGAAATCAGGGCGGTATACAAGCCTCCCAGATGCATAAAACCAGTAGGGCTAGGAGCAATTCTAGTAACCATCGCCCCAGGCTTCAGCTGACGTTGCGGATAACGCGCTTCAACCATCTTAGGAGATTCCTTGATGTTAGGAAATAAAGCCGCGGCTAATTCTTGTCGGGCCATTAAATCATTGTCTAGCGCCATAATACTATTAAGGTTATTCTCCTGGGCAAGGCGCAAATTGACAATCTGGAAGCTCCCGGCCAACTACTGAACCGTCAGGACAAGTTTTAGTTTCAGTGGTACAAACACTGACTGTACCCAAATCTTGAGTCTCATTGTCCTCTGCTGGCTCCTCCAACTGGATAACTGGACCATTAACCTCCTGAACATCACTCTGAATATTCAGGTTATTATTCGCCTCATTAGCTGGACTAACTGCCTTTTTAGTAGCGCAACCAGCTCCCAGCAAGACTACGGCCAAAAGTGGAATAAGAAAAAATTTCTTCATAATTTTTTTATTCTAAACTAGCAAAATCTTTATTAGAGACACCCAATCCCAGACGGCGCATAATATTGAAAGCATCGGCTGGCCGACCAAGAAAATATCGCCGGCCATCACTAGGATTAACATACCAGGCTTCTCCCTTGTGCTCTACCTCAAGAAAAATCTGGCCTTTATGGCTATTGGCAAACTTGGTGTCAATGGATACTTTACCTGGCCCTAAAGGATTATAATTGTTGGCTAATTCTGATTTATCGTCATGACCGTCACCATCAGTGTCTTTTTTATTTTTATCAGTACCGACTGCCACCTCAAAATCATCAGGCAGGCCGTCTTGGTCGCTATCTGGACCAGATAGATATTGCAGAGCGACCGGTATTTTGGATAAATCAACATTCTTAATACCTACCCCTTGGCTAACCATAATCTTAAAAGCGTCGTCCGGCCGGCCCAAATAATGCATAGTTGATGTCCGTGGATTGATATAATATGCCTGACCGGCATCTTCAACTTTAAGAATAATCTGGCCCTTGAGTTTTTTAAGGAGGGCGGAATTATTAACTCCAGCGGTTGTAGAATTGTCTCCAGAAGAAACAGCGGTCAAGCCTTGAAAACTTAAGGAAGATAACATCTTATTAAACTTGCTGACTACTTCATTATATTCGTTTTTATTATTGCCATAATAATTTAAAGTTACAACAATGATTTTATCGCCCCGCCTAATATAATAGGTGCGGTTATAGTACAAGGCCTGATCATCTGAAGCTGACTTGGTAACAGTTTCTGTCATAACCACCTTCTTTAACTCGCTGTTAAGGACGAACTGAGGGTCTGATTTAAGACAATCAACTTGCAAGCCAAGTAGTTGCAACACGAGATTGCCCTTAGTAATGGTATTTTTTAAATATTGGGCATATTCCTCGTTGCTAAGATTTTTAATGTCCTCAGTGTTCGTTGTAATGTTCAAATTGGCCAGGGTCTTTTTATTAGGCTTATAACCAATCAATAAAAGCTGCTGGGGGTTATTTTTCTTTTCAAATACCCAGCCATTACCACCCTTAAGATAAATCTTAAGATCATCGTTTGCATATTCAGTAACTTCAGGTATGGCAGCCGGAGTACCAATGACTAAACTCTTAATAATATTATCTACCGTGGCTTTATCTCGGTTATCTTGGCCATAATCAGAATTTAATTGAAAGATATAAGAGCCAACCGGGATAAAATTTAAAAACACAGATTCATCCTCTACACTTAAGACAAATTTTTTAGCCGGCCGACCACTAATTACCACCTCTTCACCGTTAGAGACGGCAAGCATTGATTGTAAAATATCACCATAGTAAAGATGCCTAAATAAAGCATCAATATTATTAACATCCATAGCATAAGGCACAGGGAAAAACTTAATAGTCACCATACCCCCTGCTTCATCAGTCTTCTTATCAATTGTTAAAACATTCTCACCGTCATAGGTAAACTGCCAATCGTTAGGCTTAGTTATGGAAAAGGGTGGATTATTATTTTCAAATTTATTAGTCTTAGCCAGGGCCTTATTTTTCTGAATAAGCTGAATCATCCGGTCAGCCAGGGCGCTAGCCCTAGGAGGATTATTTCTATTAGCATTGATCCAGGGAGCAACCGACCCTATATCAATAATATAACCCAAGGTGCCAATAACATCCGCTCTGGCTTCGCTAGTAATACCGATTAATTGGCCATTCTCATCAATAGCGGCACCGCCTGAACTGCCAAAAGAAATCACAGCATCGGTTTTGAGCCATTTCATACCAGCTTCATCCAGCTGACCGCTAAGGATACCTTTAGTCATGGTGATCGTCTCTCTCCCAGTGGCTGGAAAACCTAAAGCAATAATTTCACTGCCAACTGAACGATTATTTTGCGTATTAATAGTTAAAAAGGGGAAATTATTAGTAGTATTTAAGCCAGGAACATTTTCTATCTGCAATAAGGCAACATCAGTATCTTCGTTAGCGGCCACTAATCTAGCAGTATAAGAACAATCTGGCGGTTGATTTGGGTCGCTCACTAGACAAATATTATAAGCGGCATCAGGCAAGGGGTTGCTATTATTATCTTTAGGTAAAACTACATGGTAATTAGTAAGTACTAATCCTTGACTATTAATTATTACTCCCGATCCTTCGCTAATGTTCCCCAAATAATAATCATCATCAAGCACAAAAGTCTTAATTTTTACAATAGCTTTATAAGCATCAGCTTTGGGTAATTCGCTGACCGTGATAGTGCTGGTAGATATACCGGAACTACTGGTAGCATTATTTCCTCCGGAAGTTACCTGTAAATTAGCTAAGGCGACTGCACAATTAACAGTGGTACAAGCATCGGGAACAGCTGAATTATAACGCCAGGAACCCACTAATCTAGGACTGGCCTGATTAATGTCATCACTAGCGGTATCACAAATCTGGATAAAGTCAATGGCTGCTTTTTGTACTGTCCCGTTAGCAAACACATATTCATGAACATAAAATGATCCTGTAAGAGAATTACAGCCCCGACCATTACCGCTAATCTCTAAACCGCTAGCCGTACCGCGAAATGGCAACCTCATAGCCCGAGAATAAAGCCCAGGAATAAGGTTTTGACCACTAG
>CAZLFO010000070.1:0-3558 GCA_964558835.1 uncultured Gammaproteobacteria bacterium | reverse complement strand
ATAGCGACGAAGAGGGTATTGATTGCGGTGGCAGTTGTTTGAGGTGTCATGGCTCAGCCTGCGCTACAGATCAACAATTACCAGGCGCCAGTTGTAATAATAATTTGTGCCGTTCTGGTTTTTGTACTGCTCAAGGTTCTAATGTTACCTCCTGTGAGGCAGCCGGCTATGCTACTGGTACAGCTAGTTGTTGTTTATGTAAGGATAAACCGCGGATTACTAGTTTAAGTCCGCGAGGCGGTTTTTGCCGTAATAATCATGACCAGTATTGTTCATCTGATAGTCAGTGTGCTACTGGCGATACTTGTGACAGAAATCAGCCCAATGCTAAGGCTGGTAATTTAGTTACTATTTTTGGCAGCGGTTTTGGCTCAAGTACTGGCTCTGTTATTTTTGCCGACGAGAAACTAGGTAGTTTACTAGCATGTGGTAATAATAGCTGGTCAGATAATCAAATCATCGTTAAGGTGCCAACTGGAGCGACAACTGGCATAATTCAAGTTAAAAATAGTGATAATTTTATTGCTACTAGCGCGCAAGCTTTAATTATTAATAATATTGCTCGACCAGGATTATGCTCTTTAAGTAAAGCCTCAGGCACTGCCGGGGAGCAAATAGACTACAATGGTCTTAATTTTGAAAGTAATGTAAATTTTACTATTGCTTTATATGGCACTCCTTTTCATCCAATTGTGGCGAGTAAGTCAATAGTAAGCTCTCCTACTTCCTTAAAGGCTATAGTGCCCAGCTTTCAACCTGGTTTAGTGACAACCTTTGTGCGTAACGATAGTCCCTCTCTAGCTGGGCCAGCCAGTAATTTTTTGTTATTTAATAAGTTGGTTGATCCCGGTAGCGAGCCGCAAATTACTAATTTTGAACCAACCAGCGGACCGCCGGGTCAATATGTTACTATTTTTGGTCATGGTTTTGGCAATATTAAAGGCAATAGTAAAGTATTGTTTGGTACTACTAATGCTAATTATGATTTTCCTGAAGTTTGCGCTGCTTCAGTCTGGTCGGATAAACAGGTCATTGTAAAAGTACCAAGTGGGATAAGTGGTGATCAGGCTTTAAAAATGGAGTTAGCCAGCGGTGCTAACTTAGAAGCTAGTAAGACATTTACGGTTACTTCTACTCCATTAGCTCCGAGCCTGTGTTTAATGAGGCCGACAGTTGGTCCACCATCTACCAAGATAGAGGTTTGGGGAGAATATTTTAGAAATTATGATAGTAATTATAGTAAATTTAATTTTCGGCCAAATATGGCGGTATCGCCAATTCCTTCCAGCTGGGAGGATGATGGTACCTTAAGCAGAGCTTCTGCTATTGTGCCAACTCAAGCAATGACTGGTCCAGTTCGTGTTGTTAATTTTCAGGGAATAAGTAATGGTCTTAATTTTAAGGTTGGGTCTTGTCGCACCAATGATGATTGTTTAGGCCAATTTTGTTGTCCATCTTCTTCGGCTAATGCTGGTCAATGCCGTGTTAGTTCGGCAGATTGTTATGGTTCGGCCAATACTTGTGTCTATCGCTGGTCATTTACCACTGGTAGCGGTAATATGAGTTGTCCTTCTAGCACTACAGCTTGCGGTAGTCAGTGTTGTCATAATGATACTCAACTCTGCGTTGACGATGTTTGTATTAATAAGACCCTGTTATCTTGTAATGATTATCAACAATGTAACGGTGCTCTTTATTGTCCTAATTCACCCGGTTGGTGTAGCCAGAATCCTAATTCTACTACCATTCAAGGTCTTTGTAGTGATGAGTATTGTAAAGAATTATTTGAAAAAAACGAAATTCCATTCAGTGTTGTCATTTATGATAAAACAATTAATAAATGTTTTGATAAAGATCGCAGTTGTGATTTAGCTCGACAAGTTCCATTTCAGCTAGGAGTCAATAAAGTAACTTATTCTCTCACTTGCGAAAAGGGTCATTGGACGACCACTTTAACGGCCGGTCAATGTCCACCCGATACTCCAGAATATGGTCAATGGCAGCTACTACCTAATAATGTTTGTCAAAGTGAAAAGAAGTGTACTAATTGTCCTGCTTCTCTTCAATGTTTAGCCATTGAAGGAGGTGCTAGCCGTTGTGTCCTTAATCAGCCAATATGCGCTAGTGGCTTTAAATGTGACTCTGGAAAGTGTGTAAAAGAATCTCAGTGGTGTGAATGTTGTTGTGATAAGAATTTAAATAATAAAGGAGATAAAACCAATCCTGGATGTTGCTTGCCCCTTACTTGTGATGGTACCTGTGGTTCAGGACCTGGGCCGGATAATAGGGATTTTGGAGTTTGTTCAGGTTGTCGGGCCGTTGGTCCCTCCACTACTACTAGAGATATGGCCTGTAATTGTTTAGGTACTAGTGGTAAATATTGTAATACTGCCACCGCGGCTGGTTTTTGTAGCGACTGCGCTCAATTATCTAAAGAGGAATGTGTGGCTCATAGTACTTGCTGTTATGATATGATGCTCAATAAATGCCGGGGGGCAGTAGAGGGTAATAGATTAGAGGATGGCCAGTGCGGTTATTATACTTGCGATGGTCATGTTTGTGCCAACACATTGGTTGCAGAAGGAGAATATACTACTCTGGCCGATTGTGAGGCTGGCTGTCGGGTTATTACTTTACAGGGCGAATCTTGTAATTTAGCTACTACCACTATTTTTGGTCCGAATTATGTCCAGCAAATAGGTTGTGGCTATCAATTTTGCTCAGCACCGTTTAGTTGCCTTACAGCCACCGGTCTTAGCGTTACTAGTACTAATCAGCTTGATTGTGGTATCTGTTGCTGTGATCCCGGTGATGACCAGTGTAATAAATTAAGCCCCAATTTATATTGTTCTGCCAATCATGATCAGTGCACTGGCTCTAATCGAGGTTTATGCTGTGGTTGTCAGAGGGACGATGAATGCGGTAATTATCACGATAATGGCTGTGGTCAAGATAGCTGCTGTCGGGCTAGAGCGTCTTTAAAAACGACTATTCCTGAAAATAATGCCCAGGCAGTTTGTCGTAACGCTTCAATTGAAGCCATCTTTACTAAACCAATGGCGATTAATAATTTATCTAATAATGTTTTGTTAATTGCTGATTATGGTAAGCAAGAATCTTGTCCAAATGGCACAACCTATTTAGCCTCAGTAGATAACTGGCCCCAAGATAGCTGGTGGAGTAAGTTAAAAAATAGATTGTTGGCCTGGTTGCTTCCTAATGTCTTGTCAGCTACGTTTGGAGATGTCTTGCCAGCCCCGGCTGGCCCGCAAGTAAGTCATACTTATTGTGCTTTAAATAAAACAATTAAAGTCAAAGATAAACGTCTAATCATTCAACCTAGCAGTATTCTACCAGCCAATCGTCTTATATATGTGGTCTTAATTGCTGACAGCGATTTAGAAGACGGTCAGGCAGAGGGTATAATTGACCAACATGGTATTGGACTATCTCGCGGTGAGCCATTAAAATTTAATAATTTACAGTTACCCGCTACTTTATGGTGGTCATTTAAGACTAGTAACGAAATTTGCCGTATTGATCATGTGGAGGTTGATC
>CAZLFO010000069.1:0-3619 GCA_964558835.1 uncultured Gammaproteobacteria bacterium | reverse complement strand
TCCACCGCAATCCCTTTTCTCCAGCCGTGCCCTGTCATCGGGTAGTGGGCCAAAACGGACGATTAATTGGTTTTGCCCAAGGTCTAAAAACCCAAAAGGACCTCCTTAATAAAGAGGGGATAGCTATTAGCAGTCAAGGGAAAATAATCAATTTTAATATGGTGTTTTATCAGCCTAAATTATGTCTTTCAACTATCAACAAGTTATCCAAAAATTACACCTCCTAGCTAATCCCTGCCAAGCTAAAACCCTTAGCCGTTTTTTTAAAACTGGCGCCGGGGAATATGGTGCTGATGATGTTTTTTGGGGCATACCAGTACCACTACAACGTCCGCTAGCTCAAGAATATTACAATCTACCACTACACGATATTAAAAAACTGTTAACTAATCCGGTGCACGAAGTAAGATTTATCGGAGCCCTTATCTTGGTTAATCGCTATCATCTCAGTAATAAAGAAAAACAAAAGAATATATTAGATTTTTATCTAAATAACATTAAACTTTTTAATAGCTGGGATATCATCGATTTAACAGCCCCTAGAATTCTTGGTGAATATTTAGTCAATAATAAAAATTACCACTCATTATTTACTCTAGCTAAAACCAATAATTTATGGGCTAAACGAGCCGCCATGGTAGCTAATTTAACCTTAATTAAAGCAGGGGAATGCGCTCCGGCCTTACAATTAGCTCAACAATATCTGTCTACAAAAGAGGAGTTGCTGCATAAAGCTACTGGCTGGATTTTGCGGGAAATCGGTCAGCAGGATAAACAACTACTATTAAACTTTTTAGATCATTATGCTAGCCAAATGCCACGCATAATGTTAAGATATAGTCTAGAAAAACTACCGCCAGAATTAAGACAAAAATATCTAACAATACCCTATGGAATTCATTAATCTAATGGATATAAGACTAACTAATCTCCATCAACAAGAATTATGGTCCATTATTAAGGGTTATCTCCACAGTAGCCGCAACCACTTAATTGTAACAGTCAATCCTGAATTTATATTAACCGCTAAAAAGGATAAAAAATTTAAAGATATTTTAAACAGCGCTGACCTGGCCTTGCCCGATGGGTTTGGTTTAATTTTAGCCGCCGCAACCTGTGGCCATAAGCTTAAACGTCATACCGGCGCTGACCTTACTGAAGATCTAATAAAATATAGCCAAAAACATAATCTGCCTGTAGCTATTATTAACTGGCAAAGCGGCTTATTATCCCGCCGCGAATTATCTTTAAGGCTTTATCAAAAATACCCTCATCTTAACTATCTAGTTGAAGATGTTGCTAGATCCGGCCAGCTGGGTCGTCGCCAAGCTAAGCGCTTAGCCTTATTTAAACCAATGATAATCTTTTCTACCCTTGGAGCGCCATGGCAAGAATATTTTCTAGATAAAGAACGGCATACCTGGCCTAGCTGTCGCCTAATGATGGGGGTAGGGGGTAGTTTTGATTTTCTTCTTGGCTCTATAAAAAGAGCGCCAAAAATCTGGCGCAAACTGGGTCTAGAATGGCTATGGCGCCTCGGCCAACAGCCTTGGCGCTTAAAAAGAATTTGGCGAGCTGTGGTAGTATTTAGCTACCAATTCATAATTTGGAGACTGTGTCCTAAAAAATATAGATAACATAAACTATAATATAGTTAAATAACTATAAATCATAAACAATGGCTATCTCCATAAAGCACAAAATTCATCATTCTGCCTTTACCCTAGTAGAGCTGTTAGTAGTTATAGCTATTATTGGCCTATTGTCTACTTTATCTGTAGTAGCTTTTAACAGTGTAAGAGCTAAAGCCAGAGATGCCCGCCGGCTATCTGATGTTAAACAAATAGCTACTGCTCTAGAGTTTTATTATAACGACAACGGTAGATATCCTGCCCCACCCACACCCGCCGGTACCCCAATTACTGGTTTATGTCTTAGTAATTTAGGTATTAGCGCTACTTGTGGCCTTGATACTTATCTTCAAAAAATTCCTGGCGACCCTACAGCCAATATCCACTATACCTATAGTTATCTCAATAATGGAGAAAGTTATCGACTGGGCTTTAATCTAGAGCAAGGCTCAGCTGACTGGCCAGCCGGTACCCTAGCTATGGGCCCCAATGGTATTAGCCAAGACTTGCTGGTAGCTAATGGTATTGACTGGCGCAACCCCAGTAATTGGCATTGCTCAGTTACTTATGACCAAGAGAAAAAAGCCATAAAGATAGTTAATTATGTGGGCTTCTGTTTTTTATATTCCGACAACAGCTATTTGCCAATTGATACCAGCCGTAAATACTATATTGAAGCTGAGTATTTAACCGAAGGGACAACAACTTATGGCTTTTATCTAGGCACCGGGTCATATGATATAAATAAAAATTCTCTGCCAGGCCATCCAGAAAGCTACGATTACTTCGGCGCTTACTATAATAGACCAACTTCTACTAATACTTGGACATTTGTAGTCAATAAACCAATTAATGGCCAACCGCGCACCGGCGAAAGCGCTACTACCTCTATCTTTAATATGTGGCACCCAGGAACCGCCTGGGCCCGAGTGATGATTATTGCTAATTATAATAATGGTACCCAAACTACCTATGTCCGCAATCTCCGTTTTTATGTAGACTAGTAAGTCTAGGCAAACTTGCTAAAAAATAGTATAATTTAGACATGAAGCAACATTATCGTTTATCTAATATAATTAAGGGCAGTTTAGCGCTAATAGCGCTAGTGTCTTTACTAATTATCAACCAGACCCCAATAGCGCATGGTGATTATGAAGCTGAAATTAATACGCTTAATGCCCAAATAGATGGTAAAAAAGATGCTCTTAGTAAATTACGCGACCAACAACGCTATTATCAACAACTAATTGCTGAAAAACAAAAGGAAAAGGCTAGTCTTAAAAATCAATTGTCTATCTTAGATAATAAGATGGCCGAAATTGAATTAGATATTGAAGGCACTAAACTAGAAATAGAACAAACGGAGCTAGAATTGCGCAGCTTAGAATTAGAAATCGCCAAGAAAGACCAACAAATTAATCAAGCCCAGGATCGATTAAGTAAACTCATTAAAACCATTGACCAGCAGGGGAGTAAGAATACGCTAGAGATTATCTTAATGAATGACTCTTTTTCTGATTTTCTCAATGACCTGGAGTATCTTAACAATATTAGCAGTGCCGTACGCGATGAACTGGAAGACCTAAAAGACCTTAAAGCTTCACTAGAAGAACAACAGCAAACCTTAAATCATAAACGCGAACAGTTAGCAGAATTACAGCAAGTTTTAGCTGACAAAAAATATGCCTTAGACCAGGAAAAAGAAAACAAAAACTTCATATTAGAACAAACTCAATTATCTGAAAGTGAGTATCAAGCATTACTAGCTGATGCTCAAAAAGAACAAGAACAAGCTAACGCTGAAATCAGCCAATTAGAAAGAACTGTCCGCCAAAAATTAGCTCAACTAGAAGCCAGCAGGCCCAAGAATAACCAGAATAAACCTAACAGCACCTCAGTCTTTATCTGGCCGGTACCTAAAAATCGCATTAATGCTTATTTTCACGACCCTGATTATCCTTTCCGCGATGTTTTTGAACATCCAGCGG
>CAZLFO010000068.1:0-3739 GCA_964558835.1 uncultured Gammaproteobacteria bacterium | reverse complement strand
AGCCGTAGAATTAGGCCCAGCTTTACGTTCTAAACTATGGCCAGCCGCTAAATCAGCTAGAGCCGGCTGACCCTCCGGATCACTAGCTTGATTATATCCTACTTTATCTAAAACATTATCCTGACTATCTACTAACCGTATATGGCCCCCGCTATCGGCTAGCCCCCAATTACTCCCGTGTTGGTAATCGGGCATAGTAAGACCGCCATAATCAGCGCTAGCTAATAAAAAATAATCATGAGCTTTAATATAACTACCTTCTGGCAAACCATCACTACCTAGGCGATTAATCCAAGTTGAACCCTCAGCCGATTTACTCTGCAACCGCCAACCAGTCAAATCAACGGTCTCGTCATTAGGATTATATAATTCTATAAACTCATCGCTGGCTCCGCTCACCCCCCGAGTTGCCAACTGACTAATGACTATTTTAGGTGGCGGACCGCTAGGTTGGGCTATCAAAGTGGTATAAGTATCAGCGGCAGAATTGGCAGGCCAATTTTCCCAATTGCCTACTAAATCTCGAGCCCGCACCCGAAAGGCAACCTTTTGGTCAACATTAAGAGGCTCATCAAAAATAGCGCTGGTATAATCTACCGCCTCCAACCACGCCTGCCATGATTCACTCCCGAAACGATACTGGACATCAAAGACTAAATGACCGCTGGGCTCACTGCCCAGATCTTCACCTAACCAGTTTACCACAAACCCCGACTCCGTAACTGTTTCTGGTAGGGCGACTATACTTGAGCTAGGTTTAGTTTTATCCACCATAATAGTTAAGGTGGAGGTTGGCCCAGTCTGACCAGTCAAATTCATAGCAGTAATAGCAATATCGTTACGACCTTCAGCTAAAGTTACAGCTGAGCGCCATTTATTATTAGCTAAAGATTGAGCTGTGCGGCCATTAACTATAACTTTAGCGTCATTATCTGCTGAGCCGCTAATCGTTAAAGAGCTAGAGCTGGTAAACCATAGGTCTGCGGGCGGATAATCAATAACTACGCTACTTGGCGGTGTATTGTCTACCACCGTCCAGCTAGTACTTAATTTAGCCGAATAATTACCAGCCCGATCGCGCGCCCGCACCGTTAGCTCATGTTTACCACAAGATAAATCATCATAAATTAAATTAGGCGGGCAGGGTTCTTCCCCGCCACCATCAAGATCACAAAATAAGTCTGCTGTTTCATTAACTTCCACCGCAAAAGTAATGCTACTGACGGCCATAGTGCTAGATGGTTTAACAGTCCAACTAATAGCTGGCCGCTGTTTATCAATCAACCAAGAAAAGACCGCCGGCGTCGGATCAACATTAGCGGCTTCATCAATGGCCCGTACTCTTAAGGTATAAGAGCCGGCAACTAAATTTTTCAGCCCATAGTCAGCGGTACATTTTTTCCAGCTTTGGTCATTAAGCTGACACTCAAAAATGCTGGGTTCGCTAGCCACTAAAATAAATTGAGCCGTACCAGTATTGGTTATCGCTGGTACTTCAGTTTTAATTGTAGTCTCTGGCGGTTGCCGGTCAGCGCTTGACTGACTAGAAGTAGTATTAGTTTTAACGGTAGAAGTATTGATATTATTGCTAGTACTAGCAGTGGTAGTTGTCTTAGAACTTGTAACCATATTAAAACTACTAGAGACAACCTGACTAGTACTAGTCGATGATGAGGTAGATAAAGTTGGTTGAGCTTGACAGCGACTGCTATAAATGCCTAATTTACTTTGTTTAGCCGTTTCACCGGCAACTATAATTTGTTGTCGCCTCGCCTGATCTTTAGCTAAAGGACAATTTAATTGGTTAGCGGTACAAAAAAATACTTGAGCCAGCCCTTCCAGCGCTAATTCTTTATTAACAAAAACATCGCCGGCATAAACATAACGTAGTAAGCGACCATAACTATCCTTGTCTCCTCCATTATCGGCTACTAGTGTAAGCGGTCCTTTGGTAAGTAAAGCCTGATTGCGACTCTTAGCTTCTTCGGCTAGGCACTCGCTAGCCTTATTAGCAGTAGAGGCTAATTCTGGCGCATCAATACCTAAGTACCGCACTTTTTCGCCGGTAGTAAGCTCAATGGTATCGCCATCAATTACTCTTTTAAGCTCTATATTAGAATTAGACTTTGGTTTACTGGCTCCTGCCTGTAAGGTTGAACTAGCCACCACTAGCGTGGTCTTCACTTCAGAGGTAGCGTTATTAGGGCTAGACAAAACCGTTGCCCCTGGAGTTATAACCGGAGAATTAGTAGCCGCTAAAGTCGAGGAAACTATAGCTGAAGATGACTCTAAATTATTATTAACCTGAGCCGGCTTATCTATAATGTCAACTGGCGCATCATTAATATCCTGAATAGTTGAACGCCAGCGAGTTAACGGCGATGTTGTCTCAGGCACAACCCCAGGATCAGCTACAGCTTCAAAAAAAAGACGCAGTAACTCTGCCCCATAACCTACAGCCAGGGGCGTAATCTGCGACCAATAATCACTAAGAACCAAATCATCTAAAATAAAACGGCGGCGCGCTTCATTATAATAAACTAGTCTATATCCCCGATAAATAATATATCCACTCTCCGAAGGCCAATCCTTAATGGCCGGTTTATCTGGCCAGTCACCAGCTTGAGCCGGACTATTAACTGTATCTTGACTGAAATAATTAACATTAACCGCGCTAGCTAGTTGCCGGAAACAATCGCGATAATCTTGACACCGCGGCCGTACTAAGGCAGATAAAACAGCTAATTCTTCATGGTGCTGAAACACCCAATTTTCTAGGGCATCTCCTAGAACATGAGGATCGTTGCGGCTATGAGCTGGCACGCTAATATCTTGTAATAGGTGAAGGACATGGCCTAAATTAATAAAAGCTGTTTCATAGTCTCCCCGACGATAAGCCTCAATAGCTTGGTACCAGCTAAAAGATGGGCCATAGATGAGATTGGCTTGCGCGCCTGGCGACATAGCCCAATCAGGCGCTGTTTCTAAAGACATCAAATGATAACTGCTAGCGCTTAATGGCCGATCAGTCTGCGGCCACCAAAAATGATTCATCGTCCTTAAAACTGGTTTATCTTCAGCCGCGGCCCCAGCTGCCAGCCACTGCAATTCTTGGTCGCTAATTAATGGACGGAAAGCTAAATTATATGCCTGAACTGACCAGCTGGTAAGCCGGGGGTGAGTAATATTATGGTCATAAGCTAGTACCGGCTTAAAACTTATAAGCCATAATAAAGAAAATAAAAAATATGTAAGCCAGCAACGGCTGTTTCCCCTCCTGAACATAAAATTTAATAAATATCACCAATTTGCCACCGGCCAGCTAAATTTTGGTAAAGCTCAATACGACCAGTGGTAGTGGCTGTGGAATAACTTAAAACTGCCCGACCCTGGCAAGCTATAGCATCAGGCAAACAATCACCAATAAATACTACAGTAGTAGTCTCAGGTAAATTTTGATCCAGGGCCCATAAAGCCGGGTCTTCCCAAGCCGCCTGAAAATACGGTCGCTTCACGCCAATCACATAAGCTAAGGCTGTATCACGCTCCCCTGCCTGCAAGGCCTGCCAAAACTCCTTATAAGCTGCCTCAGGGCTGTCCCCACCTAAACTAGTCCGCGCATCATCTAAAAAGGGCGCCTGCCATTGACGCCACTTCATTTTTGCTAAAATAGTTGGCCCCAAAGCTAGCCCGGTTAAGATAATAATTACAACTAGCCCAACGCTTAACCATAAATAAG
>CAZLFO010000067.1:2071-3755 GCA_964558835.1 uncultured Gammaproteobacteria bacterium | reverse complement strand
GTTTTACCATGATCAATGTGGCCAATGGTGCCGACATTAACGTGCGGTTTAGTGCGTTCATACTTCTCAGACATATTTTCTTGGTTAAAGCCAACTAGCCAATCAAAGGCTAGTGGTCATAATTTTTAATTAAATAATTATTTATTATCTAGCAAATCCTTAGCCGCCGACTTACGGCTAGCCGGAATAGACCAATGAGATTTCTGCTGATCATTAATCTGTTCCACAAAACTTGATTTGACAGAAACATTACCAGCCTCAGAACTGGCAACGTTACTGCTTAATTTAGCAAAGCCCTGACCTTTTGTCAAGCCAGCCGCATTCAAAAGCTTCTCATAATCGCTTAGCGACAAAATTACTAGGCTACTGGCTGGATTTTCCTGGTCAGCCACAATTAGCCGGTCACCGGTTAATTGGGCAAGGCGCAAAATTTGCTCAAAGTTATTAATCATAGATTTTTATTACCATGATTTATAATAATTTATTTACCAGCTTTGCCGATAATTATTTCAGCCACATTACGCGGCACTTCCCGATAATGTAAAAACTCCATAGTATAATTAGATCGCCCCTGACTAATTGACCTTAGCTGAGTAGCATAGCCAAACATTTCCGCTAGTGGAACTCGCGCATCAATAACCTTAAGCCGACCACGATCAGACATTCGGTCAATCTGCCCCCGTCTAGCATTGAGATCACCAATTACACTACCCATATAATCTTCGGGGGTAACAACTTCTACTTTCATAATTGGTTCTAAAAGTACGGGATGAGCCTTCTGGCAAGCTTCTCTAAAGGCTAAAATAGAGGCCATCTTAAAAGCAATTTCGCTGGAGTCTACTTCATGATAAGAACCATCATAAACTGTACATTTGATATCAACCATAGGATAACCCGCCAGCACTCCTTTGTCCAGAGCCTCGCGAAACCCTTTTTCAATGGCTGGAATAAATTCCCTAGGAATAACCCCACCCTTGACTTCATCAACAAATTCTGAGCCCTTCCCTTCAGGTTGCGGCTCTAAACGCAACCAACAATGTCCATACTGGCCACGGCCACCTGACTGTTTAATATATTTACCTTCAGCTTCAGCTGTTTGACGAATGGTTTCCCGATAAGATACTTGTGGCTGGCCCACATTGGCTTCAACTCCAAATTCACGTCTCATACGATCAACAATAATATCTAAATGGAGTTCGCCCATGCCAGAAATTAGAATTTGGCTAGTTTCTTCATCAGTTTCTACTCTAAATGTTGGATCTTCTTCAGCTAAACGCGCCAAGGCTAAACTCATTTTTTCTTGGTCGGCTTTAGTTTTTGGCTCAACAGCAATCTTAATAACTGGTTCAGGAAAAATAATAGACTCTAAACAAATGCGCTGATTTTCGTCACATAAAGTATTGCCGGTCGCTGTTTCTTTAAGACCAATAACTGCGGCAATATCTCCGGCACACACTTCAGTAATTTCTTCGCGGTGATTAGCATGCATCCTTACTAAACGGCCAATACGTTCTTTAGAGCCATTAGCCGAATTAACTACATAAGAACCAGCCCTTAAGATGCCACTGTATACCCGCACAAAACATAAACGACCGACATAGGGATCGGTAGCAATCTTAAACGCTAAGCCAACAAAAGGAGCATTATCATCCGGCTTAACTATAATAACTTTATTAGGATCATT
>CAZLFO010000067.1:0-1971 GCA_964558835.1 uncultured Gammaproteobacteria bacterium | reverse complement strand
TATTAATTTGCTTGCCCTTCCAAAAACAAGTAGTAGCCGCAGAAGTAATAGTAATGCCTCGCTCTTTTTCTTGAGCCATCCAATCCATTTCTGCTTGCCCATCATGAGTTTCTCCAATTTTATGTTTTTTGCCAGTATAAAATAAAACTCGCTCTGTAAAGGTCGTCTTACCAGCATCAATATGGGCCATTATCCCGATATTTCTTAAATCTTCTAACTTAAATTCGCGCATAACAATAATAAAGAAAATAAAAAATAATAAAAATACACCAAAAAACTAACCAACTACCTCATTAATCATACATAGTTAGCTAAAGTTTGCCCAGTATTAATGGCGCGCAAAATGAGCAAAGGCTTTATTGGCCTCAGCCATACGATGCACATCTAGCTTTTTCTTCACTGATGCGCTTTCTCCTTTAATACTATCTAAAATCTCAGCAGCTAATTTTTCAGCCATGGAATGTTCCTTGCGAGCCTTAGCGGCAGTAATCAGCCAACGGCAACCTAAAGTAAAACGGCGATCACCGCGTACTTGGTAAGGCACCTGATAGTTAGCCCCTCCAATCCGCCGACCACGAACCTCTACCAAAGGACAAACCATTTTTAAAGCTTTATTAAAAACATGACGTGGCTCTTGCTTAGTTTTTTCTTTTAGAATATCAAAACAATCATAAACAATACGTTCAGCTACTGTCTTTTGGCCATCCTTCATAAGGTAATTAATAAACTTAGCCACTTCCGGATCATTATATTTAGCATCACCAGCTATTTCTCGTTTTTGAGCCTGTTTTCCTCTCATACATTAAATATTAAATAAACAATTATTTAGGAGCCTTAGCGCCATACCGACTGCGAGCTTGGCGACGATTTTCTACTCCTTGGGTATCATAAACCCCGCGCACTACTTTATAGCGCACCCCTGGCAAATCTTTGGTACGACCACCCTTAATTAAAACAATTGAGTGTTCTTGCAAATTATGACCAATACCGGGAATATAGGCAGTCACCTCCATGCCATTAGACAAGCGAACTCGAGCAATTTTTCGTAAAGCAGAATTAGGTTTCTTTGGGGTGGTGGTAGTAACCTTAAGACAAACCCCCCGCTTAAAGGGCGAACCTTTCCTAATAACACTCTTCCGACGGTGCAGAGAATCGGTTGTTACCTGTAAGGCTGGTGTCTTACTCTTATGACTGGCGACTGTCCGTGGATGACGAATTAACTGATTAATTGTGGGCATAAAAACAATACTCGTTCTTAATAATTAAAAATAAAGCTGGCAACTTTAAGCCAGGGTATAATGCTTAGTTGCCTATTAATGTAGCAAAAGAGATGGATTAAGTCAAGAAGTCATATTAGCCAACTCATCAACCAGCTCACCGGATAATAAATTAAATCTGGAAACATTACCATAATAAAAAGTAAAACAAAAAAACTCCAACGTTCAGAGGCTAAGTAGGAATACCGCCAACGCTCTGGCAAAAGAAGCGCTAAAATTTTAGAACCATCAAGGGGTGGAACAGGCAATAAGTTAAACGTCATAAGCACCACGTTAATCATAGTCATGAGGAATAAAAGTTGCCCCCAGGCCGAACCAGGACCGCCAGCTAAATAGCGCATCGCTAAAGCAGCTACTATGGCTAAAACAAAATTAGCCGCTGGTCCAGCTAAGGCTGTTTTGGCTACCCCCTTAAAGCCGCCTCGCAAATTACTAAAATTAATAGGCACTGGCTTAGCATAACCAAAAACTATCGGGGAACCGGCTAATAATAAAAGGCCAGGAATAATGAGGGAACCGAAGATATCTAAATGGGCTAGAGGATTTAAAGTCAGACGACCAGCTCGAGCCGCCGTATCATCACCTAGCCTAGCCGCTGTCCAGGCATGGCTATATTCATGGGCTATGGTTGACAGCAATAGGATTATAATAAGAAAAAGGTTTATCATAATATTTATTGAGTTAGATTATTATA
>CAZLFO010000066.1:0-3776 GCA_964558835.1 uncultured Gammaproteobacteria bacterium | reverse complement strand
ATCTTTAAAACTGGAGAACCGCTTATCCCACTTGGTACTTTCACAATAACCTGTCTATCTGACCAAACTGAAGAAGCGCAAACCTCAGGAAAATTATAATTAGCCTCAGTAGTGCCAAAAAATACCTTGCTATTGCCTTTGATGTTGCCAAAACCATGGCCAAAAATAGTGACATATTGACCCGGCGGTCCACTGGTTGGTTCAAAACTAGTAATCTGCGGCTCGCTACCGGGATCAACCAATTTATGAAATAACAAAAAATTACTCGCTGGTCCAGCTAGAGATGGGCTATCGTTACGCACAAAGGTCGTCACTAAACCAGATTGCAAGCTGGGTACTATGGCTTTCAATAAATTAGGAGGAGACACTATTGACTCACTCGCAAAAATTGGATGCAAAGGAGTGCCATATAAAGCAATAGTAGAGGTTGCGCCATTTTCAAAATTAAGACCATGATAATCTATTTGTTCCCCAGTAGTACCTGAGGCTTTACTTAAAGAACATAACCCCGGTCGAGCGATATTATTAATAATTAAATCTTGTGTGCTAGTAGCAACAAAATTATCTTTATTTTTGACTTGAACTATACCAGTTGTTGCCCCGCTCGGCACTTTAACAATAATTTGGTTGTCTGACCAACTATTACTACCGCACACGGCCAAATCACCCAATTTACTATCTGTAAAAATAACAGACCCCGTACTTGAGCCAAAACCGCTGCCCAAAATGGTTATTAAGTTACCAGCCTTGGCATTGGGTTGATGTCTGTCACAAGTATCGCCAGTGGTAGTACACTGACTGTCAGATGAACAATACTGGTCATGATTATTATGACAAAAACCACCTCGCGGACTTAAACTAGTAATTCGCGGCTTATCCTTGCATAAACAACAACTAGCTGTGCCAGTAGCATAGCCTGCGACCTTACAAGAAGTAACATCAGAACCTTGAGACGTACAAAAACCAGAACGGCATAAATTATTATTACAACTGGTCCCGGGTAATTGCTGGTCACTAGCACGGGCCGAGCCATGACACCTCAAACAACTGCCACCGCAATCAATACCCTCTTCGTCGCTATCTTTTTGCCCATTACAGCAATGAGCTGGTAATAGCCGGCCACTTTGCTCAATGGTGGTTTGATGACTGGCAATATCATCAACCAGGGCTTTAAGGGTAAAATGTTCGCCAGCTGTGCCGGTTGCTGACCAATAAGCGCTAGCTTCATAAGTTTGACCAAAATCATCGGTGGCTAAATAAAATTGCTGACCATTAGCTAAAAATTCAAATCTAGCTAGACTGCTATCATCACTGGCAGCTACCCGTACGAGATTATTGGTATCAGCGCATATGCCAATAGTAGATATAAACTCAGCTTGCGGATCCTGACAATCAATGGTTGAGCCCACGCTAAAAGTTAAGTCACAAGATAGGCCCAGGCCACCACAGACTAAATTTTTAGGATTAGTCCCTAGACTCTTAATATCTGAGGTAAGATGAACGCTAATTACGCCATTTTCTGGCAAACAATGAACCTCACCGCAGCTACCAGTGCATACACTATCTGGCTTAAAAACAATCTCTCGACCGTTGACCAACCATTGTCCGGCAATAGTTTCTCCACTGGCTTGCACTGCGGCGCTAGCGCTGGTTACGCTCCCTGAATCAATAAAACCATTAAATTGAAAACGAATAGTAGTATTGCGTGGTAGACCGGATGTCCCATCAGATGGGCTAACGCCAGTAATATGTAAATCTGCCCCGGGCGTAATAATACCCGATCCAGGCGGCGTAGGTGGCATACCCGGACCACTTGTAGACTCTAGTAATTTATTAATAATAAAACTAGTAATAGCAAAAGCAGATAAAATAATCACTAGTCCGATAACTGCTGCTTTTAAGATATTTTTGGCCTTAGTAACTTTATCTTCATTGCCGCTGCTGGTCATCCACATAAAACCAGCATAAATTACTAAAATAACCGCAATAGTCCCTAAGAAACCCAAAACTATTCTAATAATTTTGGCTACTGTAACCCGTGGATCCTGAGTAGTAAGGCCAGTAGAAGAAGCATATTGAACACCTAAATCTTCACTTGTCAGCCCCTGCGCCTGAGCTAAGGGCAAGCGCCCTAGTCCCAAGCTCATAAAACTTATGACTACCAAACTGCTTAATAATATCTTTCTAATCCCCGACATATAAAAATAAATTATTGGCCACACTGGGAACTATTATTTGGACTGCCTTGACAACAAGAAGCCTCTGTGGCGCTACAGGTAGCATTGTCCCGACAAGGTTTAAAACAATTTTGCCTAATATCCTTTACTCCAGAGCCAATTTCTATAAAATATTTAGTCGCATCCGACAACTGACTATGATTAACCGTCACCTTAGTAAAGTCTGGATAGCCATCAGGAATACCCATATCTATGGGCTCGCTGGTAATCCAATAGCTGGGCGCTAAACCAGCGCTAAATAAATTAATTAAACGGTGATGATTATTATTAATAACTGCTTCTCCGCTAGCTAAAGTGCTAGCCATCATTAGCTTATCAAAACTAAAGTCAATTGCCTGATTTAAGGGAGCATGCTCTAAAGTCAAGCTGGGATTTAAAGAGGCGGCTTGTAATTTTGGCGGAGTTAAGTCAATCTCATCACTAACAGCAAAAAACCATTTATAATTATCACCTTGAGCACTATCCTCGTCATTTTCACTATAATAATTAACCGGACCAACTACCTTCATATTACGATTACCATCTAAAGAATTAAAACTAGCGTCAACTATACCAGAGCTTAATGGTAAATAAGCTAGAGGATAATGATCACCTTCGGCCCGACGACAAGAATAACTAAAACAATCAGTATATGGAGTTTTACTTACACAATCACTATTGCTACTACAAGAAGCTAAGCTAGCAGCCTTAAGTGTAACAGTAATAGTACTGCTAGCTGGTAGGCAGTAAATTTTTTCACCACAAGCATTAACCCCACATTCTTCATTAGGAATAAACTCCAGCGTCCTATATTGATTAGAAATAACAAAACGGCCATGGATAGAAGTAGTGGCTTGTACTGAAATGGTGTCAACCACATCGTCACTATTACCCACAACAGTTAAAGGATTAATGGGCTCAGAAAAATTAATCTGAATAATAGAATTACGAGGCGCGTCAGGATGATCAATAACTACAATGTTGTCAGTACGGTCCCGGCCACCACTAAATGGAGAAATAGATAGAGATGGGCTATCACTAGATAAATTTAAAGAGTTGCCATCACTGCCAGCCGTGCGACTTCGAAGATTAATTATAGCACCATCAACTGTTGCGCTAGCCTCACTATTAGTACTATTAATTTTATCAGCAATATTATTAGCCATAGCTGATCGGGTATCGGCTACTACAATATGGTTAGGATCATTGTCAGCCGCGCTAACAAACCGATAAGTCTGACTGCCGACTGTTAATATTTCTCCCGGATGAGCCGCTGTTACCTGTATATTCCACCCCTCACCAGCAATAAACGCGCCATGATTATCTGGGGCTAAAGAACCATTTTTTATTAAAGTTAAACCACAACCCAGACTAATACGACCATCGCTAACATCGTCATCATTAATAACTCCGGAAATACCGCTAGCCTGAGCTCTTAATGGACTATCAGAAATTACTGCTACCTGGATAGTCCCACTGTCGCTACAATTATAAGTACCTTCTATACGAGCTGTGCCAACTGTTGGATTCGAGGTGGTAGGTGTACCCACCGTAGCTACA
>CAZLFO010000065.1:0-3826 GCA_964558835.1 uncultured Gammaproteobacteria bacterium | reverse complement strand
ACTATTGAATTAACTGGTAAAAGCGGCCAAATCCATCTTTTTAAGCTTAATAAATATTTACGGTCTAACGCCTCTACTTGTATTAACCAGAGATTAATTGTTGAACCAGGTCAAAAAGTTAAGAAAGGTGAACTTTTAACCGATGCTTCAGCTATTGATCATGGTGAGTTAGCCCTGGGCAATAATGTACTAGTAGCTTTTATGACTTGGGAAGGTTTTAATTATGAAGATGCCATTATTATTTCGGAGCGTCTAGTAAGAGACGATACCTATAGTTCCATTCATATTGAAAATTATACTATTGATGTACGTGATACTAAGCTTGGTCCGGAAGTTATTACTAACGACATTCCTAATATCAGCGAAGAAAAACTTAAGGATTTAGATGAGCGGGGCATTGTCCGTATTGGTGCTGAAGTTTCTAGCGGTGATATTTTAGTTGGTAAGATTACTCCCAAGGGTGAGACTGAGCTTAGCGCGGAAGAAAAATTGATTCGGGCTATTTTTGGAGAAAAAGCTAAAGATGTCCGCGACTCTTCTTTATATCTAGAACACGGTGAACACGGTAAAGTTATTGATATTAAAATATTTTCTCGAAGTCAGGGGGACAAATTGCCTACTGGAGTTATTGAATCAGTGCAAGTTATGGTAGCTAACCTGCGCAAGATTAAAGCCGGTGATAAATTAGCTGGCCGTCATGGTAATAAGGGAGTTATTTCGCGAATTGTACCTATAGAAGATATGCCCTATTTGGCTGACGGCACGCCTATTGATATTATTTTATCGCCCTTGGGAGTAGTTTCTAGAATGAATCTGGGGCAATTACTAGAAACTCATTTAGGGATGGCGGCTCATATTTTAGGTTACAAAGTAGCTACCCCAGCTCTTAATGGGATTAGTGAGGCCACCATTCAAGCTGAACTTAGAAAAGCGGGCTTGCCAGATGATGGCAAGGTTCAGCTTTATGATGGTAAAACCGGTCGGCCATTTGATCATAAAACGACGATTGGTTATAAATATATGCTGAAACTTAATCATATGGTGGAAGATAAAGTCCATCAACGTTCTATCGGCCCTTATTCTTTAATTACTCAGCAACCATTGGGAGGTAAAGCGCAATTTGGCGGACAAAGGTTTGGTGAAATGGAAGTTTGGGCCCTAGAAGGTTATGGTGCGGCTCATACTTTGCAGGAAATTTTAACCATTAAATCTGATGATGTGCCTGGTCGTAGCAAGGCTTATGAATCTATTATTAAGGGTGAGCCCATTAAGAAATTAAATATACCAGAGTCATTTCATGTTTTGGTTCGCGAATTAAAAGGTTTAGCTCTTGATGTTCAGCCCTTAGATGCCGAGGGGAATATAGTTGAATTAATAAATCCCATGGACGATTTTACTAATCGTTATGATCAAAATAATAATTTAGAAGCCAATGCTCAGGTTAATGCAGTTATTAAGGAGGAAATAGAACGGCATAATGATAAATTAGCAGCCGAGAATGATGAAAGCCTGACCATTGATTAATTTTTGTTTTTTTATAATTTTTTAGTATATGTCTACCCCTATTAAAAGTAATGACTTTAAGGCCATTAAATTAAAATTAGCCTCGCCAGAAGAAATTCTTAGCTGGTCGCACGGTGAAGTAACTCGCCCCGAAACTATTAATTACCGCACTCAGAAGCCAGAAAAAGATGGTCTTTTTTGTGAAAGAATTTTTGGGCCTTCTAAGGATTGGGAATGCTACTGTGGTAAATATAAAAAGATTCGCTATAAGGGGATTGTTTGCGATAAATGTGGCGTAGAAGTTACTCGTAGCAGTGTCCGGCGTGAGCGAATGGGCCACATTACTCTGGAGACCCCCGTGTGTCATATTTGGTTTTTACGAGGCCTGTCTTCTAAAATTGGTTTGGCTTTAAATTTGTCAGCTCAAGCGATTGAGAAGGTAGTATATTTTGCCGATTTTATTATTACTGATGTTAATCAAGAATTATTGGCAGCTACTACTGAACAAATTCAGCGAGAATATAAAAGTAAAAAGAAACTTTTTGAAAATGAATTTACTAAGGGTTTAGCTAAATTAAATAAGGAGAAGAAAGCAGCCCAGGATATGGGTAAAAGTTCTTTAGAAATTCAACAATTAGTTGATCAGACTATGGAGGAGTTAGTCAGTGACCGAGACGCTAAGATGGCTGAATTAGAAGAAGTTTTTACTCAAACCCAGAGAGATTTAAAGGAAATAAGGGTAATGAATATTTTATCTGAAAATGATTACCAGAATTTAAGTTTAAAATATGGGCATATTTTTACGGCTGGCATTGGATCTGAGGCTATTCGTGGGCTTTTAGCCAATATTGATTTAGATAATACTATTAAAAATTTAGAGGCTGAGCTTAAGGGGGTGATTGATTCTAAAAAAGAAAAAATTATTAAACGTCTGCGGTTTTTCAAAAATTTAGCTAATAATAATCTGCGCCCAGAGTGGATGATTTTAACCGTTATTCCCGTAATTCCACCTGATTTACGTCCAATGGTAGCCTTAGACGGCGGTCGGTTTGCGACTTCTGACTTAAATGATTTATATCGTCGCATTATTAACCGCAACAATCGATTAAAACAGCTTATGGAATTAAAGGCACCAGAAGTTATTTGCCGTAATGAGAAAAGAATGCTTCAGGAGGCAGTTGACGCCCTTATTGATAATTCTATTCGCCGCGGGAAAACCGTTACTGCTTCTACTGGCCAAAAGAGAAACTTAAAATCATTAGCTGATTCCTTGCGGGGTAAACAAGGACGTTTTCGCCAAAACCTGTTGGGTAAGCGGACGGATTATTCAGGTCGTAGCGTCATTACTGTTAATCCCAATTTACGGTTATGGCAGTGTGGTCTGCCCAAAAGAATGGCTCTAGAATTATTTAAGCCGTTTATTATTAGTGAACTTATTAAGCGAGAAATAGTTCATAATGTTCGTAGTGCCTCACGTTATATTGACGCTGGTCATGATGAAGTTTGGGAAATATTAGAAAATATTGTTAATGAGGCTTATGTGCTGCTTAACCGAGCCCCAACCCTACATCGTTTAGGTATTCAAGCTTTTCGGCCTATTTTAACCGAAGGTTTATCTATCCAGATTCATCCTTTGGTTTGTCCAGCCTTTAATGCTGATTTTGATGGCGATCAGATGGCTGTACATGTGCCGCTTACTGAAGAAGCTAAGGCCGAAGCCCGAGACATTATGCTTTCAGCTCATAATTTACTCAAACCAGCTACTGGCGAGCCAATTGTTAATCCGGGTCAGGATATTGTCTGGGGGGTTTATTATTTAACTAGCAAAGAGAAAGAGGCCATTACCGACCCTCACAAGATGAAAGCTTTTGTTTCATGGCGAGAAGCTAAATTAGCCTATGATTGTGGACAAATTAGACTGCGAGAGCCAATTAGAGTGCAGATTGATTATTTAGACAATAAACTAATAGAAACTACGGTGGGGCGGATTATTTTTAATAATATTTTGCCGGAGAAATTACGTTTCGTAAATGATATTGTGGTTGGTACTCAGCTTAAAGCTTTAGTTAAGGATTGTTTAAGGTGCTACGGACAGGAGATAACTATTGATTTTTTAGATGAATTAAAACGAGAAAGTTTTAAGTTTATAACCTTAAGTGGTCTTTCCTGGAGTATTGGTGATTTGCCAACTTTTTCTATACGTGATGAACTTATTAAACAAGCCGAAAAAGAAGCTGATGAAGTAGAACAACAATATGAAGATGGGCTCCTTACAGATAGTGAACGTTATGAAAAAATTATTCAGCTGTGGACCGCAGTTAAA
>CAZLFO010000064.1:0-3896 GCA_964558835.1 uncultured Gammaproteobacteria bacterium | reverse complement strand
TGACTATCATCTACTTGTTTTAAGTCTAATTGTTCAATGATTTCCGCTACTGACAATCTATTATTTTCTGCTATCTTCTGTAAAACCACCTGTCCATTGGTGGAAGTAATGATTTTATTAGTTAAACTTATACTGAGGTCAGCTAAATGACGGGGAGTAATTGGGCTTGATAGCAAATCTTTGAGAGAACAATATTTTAAGACTTCACTAGTTAACCAATTACCAGCTAGGCGCGCTATCTCTGGATAATTTTCTGGCGCGATCTGACGAATAATGGTTAGTAGTTCATCACTATAGGCGGCTGAACCAGGATAAGTGGACAATAAATCAGCTTGATCCGCTGGCCAGCCATAATCTTTCTGCCAACGTTCTACTTTCACTTCAGGTAATTCTACCTTCTCTAGCTCCTGTTTAATTGTCAATAACCAAGCATCATCAATATACAGGGGTGGCAAATCAGGTTCGCCAAAATACCGATATTCGGTCATGGTTTCTTTACGACGTTGAGATACGGTAACATTCTTAGTTTCATCCCAGCCACGCGTTTCAGCAATTACCGTCGCCCCACTATCTAAAATTTGTCCTTGCCGTTCAATTTCATAATTAATGGCCCGCTCTAAAGCCTTAAAAGAATTAAGATTCTTCACTTCCACTTTATTATTTAACTGATGACCTGGCTTTACCTTTAAGCTAGGACCAACAAAATTAAACGTATCCTTTTTTTGTAAACTAATATTGGCCTCCGAGCGCATCTCGCCCTGTTCCATATTAGCATTAGAAATATTAAGATAGCGTAAAATTTTTTGTAATTCCTGACAAAAACGACGCGCTTCTACGGCTGAAGTAATAATGGGATAAGTTACTAATTCAATTAGGGGAGTACCAGCTCGATTATAATCAACTAAACTATGATTAGAATTAGCCTCATGAATTAATTTTCCCGTATCTTCTTCTAAATGTAATCTCTCAATCGCAATCTGATGACCGTCAACAGTAAGACAGCCTTGAGACCCTAGAGGAATATCAGACTGAGTGATCTGATAGCCTTTTGGTAGGTCAGGATAAAAATAATTTTTACGAGCCAAAAAAGATATTTGGTTGATTTTAAAATTTAAGGCTTGGGCTAACAGCAAACCGTAACGCACTGATTCTTTATTAAGACGAGGCAAAGTACCAGGATGCCCCAGACAAATAGGACAAACCACGGTATTGGCTTTTTTACCAGTAGCGTTATTGTCGCAACGACAAAACATTTTGCTTTTAGTCTTAAGCTCAATATGAATCTCTAAACCAATAATTGGCACTAAATCTTTCATAGTGATAAAGCTTTAACTGCTTGCCATAATTCATCATTTAGAGCTTCTATGCTCTGATTGGCCTTAAACTTAAGCCAGCCATAACGTTTAGCTAGTTCACGATGGCAATTGCGTACTTTAACTGTTAATACTTCATCTTCTTCATGCTTATGGTGCGCCTCAATACCACTAGTAAATCTCTCACCATCAAGCCATAAAGCTAAATCTGGCTGACGCAGTCCTTGATTAATGAGTTCTAAAAAATTTAAGTCAACTCCAGCACCCCAGCCCCAAGATAAACCAGTACCGACATAATCTTCAGCCACAATCCATTGACCAGCGTCTAGCTGTCTATTAAGCTCTTCTTGATACTGAAAACGATTAAGAGCATAAATAATTTGGGCTTCCCGCGGGGATAACTGCCACGGATTTCCAGCTCGCAAATAATCATTAAGTAAAAAGCCACTTGGCGCTAATTCATATAGCGGATATTTTAAATAACTAGCTAAATAGCCAGCTGCTTGCAGACGACTAACTAGCAGCTTGGCCTGAGTAGTCTTACCTAAATTATTAATACCATATAAAACAATAAGTTTACCGGACATATTCACTAATGATTTATTAACTGTTGGTAAATATTTTCTGCTTGCCGATATAGCGCCGCCAGTCCATCATTATTATCTATAACATATTCTGCTTCAGCAATGGCTTTGGGTATATCTTGCTCTGCTTCGCCCTGTTCATCAAGTTGAAATTGTTCCCAAGTTTTATTAGTATCATCAGGATTTTGATGGCGTTTTACCAGCCTCTCATAACGTAAACGTTGCTCTGCCACCACGGCTATTAAATGAAAATTGGGTAATTCCTTAAAAGCTAAAAAATCACCATAACGCCGCATTCCCTCTAAAATAATAAACTGGCAAGGATCAGCGGCCACATCACGTTTAATGGCCTTTAAAATAATATCCTGACCAAACTGACGACGCAAAATAGAAGATAAATTGGCTAAATTCTCTCTAGTTTGTGGTAAGGTTAAACGATTAGCAATATCTCTCAGCGGTCCTGAGAAGCCATAAACTTTGCCCTGATATTTATCGGCTAAATATTTAGCTACCGTTGTCTTGCCAGCTGCTAATTGCCCCGTAAGACCAATAATTAACTTATCTTCCATAATTATTTAGTTATTGCTTATTAATGGCCAAACCATATTGTTCAGTATCGTCCAGCATATCTTGCTCCTGCCAATCTTTAACCCATTCACTGATTTCATAAACCTTAAAATGGCCATCGGCTTGGCGACTCACTAATTGCTTTAAGCCAGCGTTAATAATCATCTTTTTACACACAAAACAAGGATAGGCATCCTGCGGCTGTTCCTGCCCATCACGAATAACCGTGGAATAAAGATACATCGTTGCCCCTAGTAAGCTAACTCCGGCTCGAGCGGCATTAATAATAGCATTTTGCTCAGCATGAACACTGCGGCACAGTTCATAGCGCTGACCATGAGGTATATTTAATGTTTCACGCAAACATTGACCGCGCTCCCAACAATCACTGGTCTTGCGAGGTGCTCCCAAATAACCAGTAGAGATAATTTGGTCATCTTTAACAATAATTGCTCCATGTTTAGCTCGGTAGCACGTTGAACGACTGGCTACTTCGCCAGCAATTTTCATATAATATTCAATCTTGGAAGGTCTATTAGGCATAATATATTTTTTATTATTGTACAGATTATTTAGGCTTTGCGCAAGTTAGAAAACTTGGTATAATCATCTATTATGATCAAGCATAAAGCTATCCGCCGCCAAGTTAATAAATATCTACGTCAACCAGTAGCCACTCTAGATTTACATGGCTGCAGCCGTCGTGAAGCTGAAGAGGAATTAATCCGCTTCTTTAATTATTGGCTAGAACAGGGCGGGGGAGTCAAATTATTAATTATCACTGGCCAAGGTTGGCACTCACCCGAGGGTCAAGGAGTCATTAAACCTTTTACTATTAAATGGCTTGAAGAAAACGGCTATCACCATCATTTGGCTAAGCCACAATATGGTGGCCCTGGAGCTTTGGAAGTAGGTTTACCAATTAATAAAAAATAACAGTCATAAAATGGCTGTTATTTTTTACTATCTAACTATGAAGTTAAAGCCACTTTAATGCCTGGCCCCATGGTAGAACAAATAGTAATGCTCTTAATATAGGTTCCCTTAGCTGTAGTCGGCTTACTTTTTTTAATAGTTTCTAATAAAGCCTGGAAGTTTTCTGCCAAATCTTCTACTGAAAATGAGGTTTTGCCAATGGCTACATGAACATTAGCCGTATCGTCATTCTTAAAACTAACCTTACCTTTCTTAAGCTCGGCGACAGCTTTAGCTGAATCAGCAGTGACCGTCTCATTTTTGGGTGAAGGCATCAAACCTCTGGTTCCTAAAACTTTAGCAATCACTGCTAGATTCTTCATCATTGCTGGTTCAGCTACCGCTACTTGGAAATCTGTTTTTTCAGTACGTCGAATCTCAGCAATTAAATCTTCACCACCTACTATATCGGCCCCAGCCGCTTTAACCGCGGCTTCATTTTCAGGACTAACAAAAG
>CAZLFO010000063.1:0-3999 GCA_964558835.1 uncultured Gammaproteobacteria bacterium | reverse complement strand
TTCTTCAGAAATTTTGCAATTATCTATTGCCGCTGAGCAATTAGCTAGCAATAATAATGAGTATAGTTTAGGAGTAGCTTTAGTAGAAAGTGGATTGGTATCCTATGCTTGGCCTAGGGCAATTTGGGAAGGCATTAAATTAACTGCTCTGAGCTTGAAAGATATTGCTGTTGGTTTTTGGCAGCTTTTTACTGGATTATTTAAGGGCCAGGATATGTCTGATAGTGTTGCTGGACCGGTGGGTATAGCGGTTTTGGTGGGCCAAATCAGTCACCTGGGCTGGCTTTATCTTTTACAATTTATTGCCCTGCTATCTCTTAATTTAGCCTTTATTAACATTTTGCCATTTCCAGCCCTAGACGGCGGGCGCTTATTTTTTATTGGTCTTGAGGCCATCACAGGTCGTCCAGCCAAGGCTCAACTTGAAGCCATTATCCATAGTATTGGATTTATTTTACTTCTCGCTTTGGTCGTTATAATTACAATTAAGGATGTTGTTAAATTGTTTTAGCTATTGCCAGACAATTTTGATATAATAATTTTGCCATGAAGATAGTTGACTCTTTTAAATTATTAGTTAATTTACTTCGGCTAACTTTAATAGCGGCGGCGGTATTGGCCATTATTTATGGTAGCTGGTTTAACCTGTTGATTATTGTGATAACCCTGGCATTTACTTTTCTGCCGCGCGTAGTGGAAAAAAAATATAAGATTTATATTCCTTTAGATTTTGAATTTGTTATTATTTTCTTTGTTTATGCCAGCTTATTTTTAGGAGAGGTCCGCGACTTTTATGGACGTTTTTGGTGGTGGGATGTCTTTTTACATATTTTCTCAGCTATTGCTTTTTGTTTTCTTGGTTTTATCGCCTTTTTCCTTTTATTTAAAGCAGAAAAAATTAGAACTCGTCCGGTGTGGATTGCTATTTTTTCTTTTTGTTTTTCAGTAACGATTGCGGTGTTGTGGGAAATTTTTGAATTTATTATGGATCAGACATTCGGGCTTAATATGCAAAAAAGTGGCCTATATGATACTATGGGAGATTTGATTAGTGCTAGTGTCAGTTCTTTATTAGTGGCTGCTCTTGGTTATGTTTATTTAAAGGGTAATCAAAAATCTATTTTACACCGTGGGTTAGATTGGGTGATAAAAAAGTTATTTATTAGAAAAGAGATTTAAGAATTGCTATCTTGCATTGGACCTTTCACCGCTATCCAAACTAATTTTGTAAATCTCTAAATCAAGCTAATTATTGGGTTAAATTATCCACATCCGCATTTAATCCCTTGGTGATTTTCTCGGTAGTTTGATTCGGCGTTGCTCCAATATTTCAGGTCGCTAGGACCTGTGAAGTTGCGTAACCTTTAATATTATTAGTATATGAGATTTATATTTTTAGGTCAACAATTTTATGTCGGCCAATATAATGTTAATTCTAGTGGTGTATTTTGCAATAAAACTGCTGAGGATTATTGAGTATCAGTGACAATATAATTTTTTTTGTCTATTTTTTCAATTTCCAAGTTAGAAAAATTTCCCGGCTCGCTTCGCCATTCATTGGAGAAACCCCAACCATTCCATTTCCAAACGGCGACATAATTTCCTTCACATGGCGTTTTTTGTTTATAATCTCCTTCAATCGTAATAAGTTCATTTTCACCATCTTCATTAATATCGGCAAACTTAAAGTCACAATTTGGAGCGCTGAGATTTGATGACCCCCAAATTGATTTAATTGTTCCGTCAACAAGATCATAAATAAAGAAATGGTTTTTTACACCCATATCATTTTCTTGAATCCAAAAAGGCTTTGATGTGCCGAAATTGCCACTTTTCCAAAGAGACAAGTTTATATCTAAGACTCCGTCGTTGTTGGAATCACTGAGAAAAAAATTATCTATCCACCAATCATCTGGAGATTGCCAAATCATTTTTGGATTCTCCATAATTGTAAGTTTGCCATTTTCTAGCAAATAAATTTCTTGGGTAGCATTATTATCCAAGTCCGCCGATTCTTCTTTTGCAATAGCAGTATGAATTATATTATTCTCAGAATAAATGGTAGCCCTTGATCCCACCTTAAAGCCATTATCCCAATAATAGATGGCACTGTTTACTGAAAAAAAATTTAATCGTTGCAAAATATTTTTTGCCTCGTCCTTATTTGCCATTGCTGGTTGAGCAAAATTAGCCATTGCCACAGGTAAAAGCGCTATTTTGCTGATTCCTTGTTTTGTAAAATATACTTTAATCATTAAACTCTGTTTTGTTTCCTGCGGTATTTGGTCAAAGACAAAGTTTCCTAAACTATAAAAGATATATTTACCTTTATATTTTTCTATTGGCTGCACAACATGGGGATGATGGCCAATAATTAAATCTGCTCCGGCATCTATAGCTGCGTGGGCGAATTGTATTTGTGAATTGTTGGGTTTATCAGCGTATTCTACCCCAGAATGCATAGAAACAATAACAAAATCAGCTTTTTGTTTTGCTTCCTTTACAGCCGCAGACATTTTATCTATTCGCATGAATGCTGTCCCGGCGTGATTTTTGCTGGCTTCATAAGTAGCCGGCACAACATCAGGGTCGTTATAGGCGAGGAAGGCAAACTTGATTCCATTTTTTTCCATGTAAATTGGCTGGCTGGCTTCCTGTGTATTCATACCGGCTCCGACATATTGAAGGCCGGCATCTTGAAGATAACCGAAAGTGTCCTCTAGTCCTTTCTCACCGAAATTAGGAGTATGATTATTTGCCAGCGACATAATTGAAAAGCCAGCTTGTTTTAACGCTTGTTCTGTGCCAGGATTAGAACGAAAGATCATTTCAAAATCAGGAATTTTTTGCCCTGGCGTGATCGGTGATTCTAAATTACCAAAAGCTAAATCCGCGCCCTGGATATAATCTTTTATTTTTAAAAATGGATAATTAATATCATTTTGTTGTCTAACTTTTTGTTCTACCCCTCTTGAATAAGAGATGTCGCCAACTGCAATTAAAGAGACACCCTCACTGTTTTGAGGCAGTTTCTTTTTTTGAGATACGAAATCCGCAAATTCTTTTTTATCTTCCTGCTGATTATTTAGTGGTGTTGGTCGTGAAGCAAAATATAAGTAGCTACTGCCTAAAATGGCGGCAGCCAAGATGAAAATAGCAGATGATATTAACCATGTCTTACTTGGCATCAATTTTATTTGGCCACAAATGCGTTAGTCCATTCTGGCAATTGCGGAGCTTGGTTAGAGTTAAGCATATTACGCCATTTCTGATCGGTTAATCTATCTGACATCGGCCAAGTAAATTCGTAATAAGAATAGACTCCGCCATGGGCAATCCTCAGTTCGCCGTCAATTGGGACTATAACATAGATGTCAGAAATTTTACCTATGCCTTCTTCGAGAACTGACCCATTAGGATCGGTCGCAACATCGGCCACGATGGCGGCAGGATTTTCATTTAAGTAATCTCTTTGACTAGTTGATTCTTTGAATGCTGGTCCGTCTTTGTTGAATTCAAGCCAAAAATGTTCCAACTGCCCACCATAAGAACGTATAAGTTCATATTCATCGTCGGACAGCTTCTCGTTGTTTAATTCTTTTTCAGAGATCGTTTTAAGAGACATAGCAAGCTGCTCCATTCTATCCAGATTATCTTCCATGGCCGGCGTTAATAGGTTACGAATCTCCAGCCCTTCGCTGGTCATCTTAAGAAGGGAAGCAAGGCGAGCGTAGACGTATGGATTCGGTTCGACATATCCACGATCGTCTTTTTTTTCTGGACCACCCGCGCCTAATTCAGCATAAACCTGTTTAGCATAAAGGATTGTATCGTGTTTTAATTCAGACCAGCTTCCTAGAAATGTGTTAAGGTCTTTTCTTGCCCACGCTGAATTTTGCATAAAGGTTGGGTAACCATTTCCTTTTTTATCAAGAAGCGGACGAAGCTGATATAGCCAGCCCCAATATAAGTTTTGTGTCCAGACATCCGTTTTAAGTC